>NZ_JYNH01000050.1 GCF_000960765.1 Desulfosporosinus sp. I2
TTACCCGAATTATGCGCAGTGAAGCTGTTAAATCAATACAAGAAAAGGCATCTAGCCCCTTTAAACCTGGATTAGGTCCCTATCCTAGTCGAGGGGAAACGATACGGTGGCTTGAGCCCACTCTGCTTCTTAAAACACGGTTTTTAGAATGGACGGATGAAGGGAAATTGCGTCATGCCCAGATTATTGAGTAAAAAAGATCAGACGATCGCCGTAATTGTAGACGATAAAACTCTTTCTTTAAGTAATTTAGATAAAGTGTATTTTCCAGAGCAAGAAATTAGCAAAGGAGAATTGATCCGCTATTATTCGGAGATGGCTCCAATAATCTTACCTCATTTGAAGCAGAGTCCCTTTGTCATGGTTCGATATCCCGATGGAATTAACGGAGATTATTTCTATCAAAAAGAGTGTCCCCCCCATGCACCGGATTGGATAACCAGGTATTCTGATCCACGTTCCAAGCATGGCCTAACCTACCTGGTTTGTGATCAACTTGCCACCTTAGTTTATTTAATCAATCTAGGGTGTATCGAAATTCACACTTGGGCGTCGAGTATATATAAACCCAATTTCCCCAAGTGGGCAGTTTTTGATCTGGACCCAGATCCCCCTTCGGGATTTAAGGAGGCCATCAAGGTGGCGGAATGGTTGGGGGAGATTCTCAACGAATTAAAGGTAAAGTTTTTAGTTAAAACTTCGGGGGCCACAGGGGTGCATATTCTGTTGCCGTTAAACGATAATCATACTTACGCTGAAGTACAAAGCGGGATAGAAGGAATCTGTCGGTTTCTAACAGCTCAGCGGACGGAATCATGCACTGTGGAGCGTGCTGTCAGGAATCGACAAGGAAAGGTCTATCTCGATTATCTTCAAAATGGAAGAGGGAGAACCATGGCAGGTATTTATAGTGTTCGACCAACACGGTTGGGACATATCTCAACCCCTTTGCTATGGGAAGAGGTGGTTCAAGGGATTAATCCCGATGATTTTCACGTGCGTTCTTTCCGAAGACGGTTAGAAAAAGTGGGGGATCTGAGTACAATGATGACTAAGGGGAACGATTTTTCTTCAATTCTGCACTATTTTACCTAATACAAGGAAGTTCGATAATCTTTTACGCAGGAAAAGTGTCCTTTTGTCCCGAAATGGGGCTAAAAGGAGGTGCGCATAGTGGGAATTGAAGAGGAAAAACTAGTTCGCGCGGCATTCCGCACGATTTCAGGCATTGGAAGCCAGCATTTACGGCGGCTTATTGCATACTTTGGTAGTGCCGTCAAAGCCTGGGAGGCTTCAACAAGCCAATACCTGCCCATGGCTACCCAAGAAAAATGGGTTCAAGAAATTATGAAGGTAAGGCACATGATTGACCCACTTCAGATTGGGGATTCTCTGACCAAGCAAGGAATTCAAATGATCACTCCCGATGAAATCGATTATCCTAGGTTACTAGCGGAATTAGCGGATGCACCCCCGCTTCTCTATTATCGTGGACGTCTCCAGGGGAGTGCAGAAGGGCTTGCCATTGTGGGCTCGAGGCGAGCAACTTCCTATGGTAAAGCGGTGGCTAGAGTGCTTGCTCGTGATGCTGTAGCTCGGGGGATTGTCGTAGTCAGCGGTCTGGCCCGAGGGATTGATACAGCAGCACACCAAGGAGCTCTAGATGGTGGCGGGGTCACATGGGCTTTCCTCGGTTGTGGTTTAGATCGAATTTATCCCTTAGAAAATCGGAAGTTGGCGGAGGGTATTTTGGAGAGGGGCGCTTTAATCAGTGAGTTTGTGCCTGGCTCTCCACCCAATGCTGCACATTTCCCAGCCCGAAATCGCTTGATTAGTGGGTGTTCCCGTGGGGTGGTCGTTGTGGAGGCTGCAGAAAGAAGCGGAGCCTTGATTACGGTCGATTTCGCGTTGGAACAAGGGCGAGAAGTATTTGCTGTTCCAGGGCCCATTTTTAGCGAGGTGAGTCGAGGCCCGCATCATTTACTGCGCCAAGGAGCAAAAATTGTTGAAGGAATTGAAGACATTTGTAGTGAGCTGCCTTTAGGATCTCATTATGTTGGTCAAATTGCGCCTGCGAAAAAACCTGCGCCCGACATACCTTCCAGTGATCAAGAACATGAGTCTATCTTAGGACAATTAAGTGATGTGCCTTTGCATATTGATCAGATAACGATCCATTCAAAACTTCCAGTTTCTAGTATTTCCTTAGCCTTATTGGAGCTGCAATTAAGCGGAAAAGTCATACAATTGCCAGGACAACATTATGTATTAGCACGAGAGTGCTAGACATACTATGAAAAAGGCGTTAATATAGGGCTTAGTTTTCCAAATGTTAACTCAAGGACTCAGTTCGAATCCATTTGGATATAAGTGTAATATAAGGAATTCAACGAAATGTCCTTAACTCTTGTTTTCTGAAGAGAACATTTTGAGTTCGAACCCCGCGCATCGCGCCTCGAACCTCAATAAAAGGGTTAGTTTTTAAGTATATATTGAGGTGAAATGATGTCAAAGACGCTTGTTATTGTAGAGTCCCCTGCCAAGGCAAAATCGATTAGCAAATTTTTAGGAAGTCGTTATACGGTTAAGGCTTCGATGGGACACTTACGGGATTTACCGAAGAGTCAATTGGGTGTGGATATTGAACATGACTTCGAACCAAAATACATTGCCATTCGTGGTAGAGGAGATTTGATCAAGGATTTACGGGCTGCCGCAAAGAGTGCAGATAAGGTGTTCCTAGCTTCTGACCCTGATCGTGAGGGGGAAGCAATTGCTTGGCATCTTTCTCATTTGTTGGGACTTAACCAGGGTGATAAAAACCGAATTGAATTTCATGAGATTACGAAACAAGCTATTCAGGCTGCCATTAAACATCCACGGCAAATAGACCAGGATCGGGTAGATGCTCAACAAGCACGACGGGTATTAGATCGGCTAGTGGGCTACCAATTAAGTCCCTTGCTATGGCGTAAAATCAAGAAAGGTTTAAGCGCTGGACGAGTCCAATCGGTAGCAGTTCGGTTAGTCGACGATCGTGAGGAAGAAATACGGGCTTTTGTCTCGGAAGAGTATTGGAGTCTGACGGCTAATCTTCAATCTGCTGGAGGAACGTTCCTAGCAAAGCTTGTTAAAAAATCGGGTAAGAAACTATCCATTTCATCGAGGGTAGAAATGGAAAATGTTCTAGCCGAGTTAATGGGAAAAGAGTTTCAAGTTTCCGAGGTTCGTACGAAAGAAAAGAAAAAGCTTCCTGCACCTCCCTTTATAACGAGTAGTCTTCAACAGGAAGCGCATCGCAAGTTGGGTTTTTCTCCTAAACGAACCATGATGTTAGCCCAGCAATTATACGAGGGGCTGGACCTTGGCAAAGAGGGAACTGTCGGACTGATCACCTACATGCGTACAGATTCCGTCAAGATCGCGGATACGGCTCAAGCAGAGGCCAAGGAATGGATTCTTTCACACTATGGGAATGAGTATTATCCTTCTGAACCGCGCCAGTTCGCGAATAAGGGGAGGGCTCAAGAAGCGCATGAAGCGATCCGACCAACTGCTGCTTTGCGGACTCCAGAAATGCTGAAGGGAATTTTATCACGGGATCAATTGCGCTTGTACCGCTTAATCTGGGAGCGCTTTATAGCGAGTCAGATGAGTGTAGCCATTATGGATACGTTAACCGTTGAAATTTCAGTGGAGGATTATTTATTCCGTGCTAATACCTCTACAGTGCGATTTCCTGGCTTTTTAGCGGTTTATGAAGAAGGAAACGATGCTGGAGAGTCTGCGGATGACGAACAAAATTCACTCACACTTTCGGTCTCTGCAGGAGAAAAACTCTCGCTTATCAAACTTCAAGAAAAGCAACATTTTACAGAACCACCGCCACGTTACACAGAGGCCTCTCTCGTTCGTAAGATGGAAGAGGAAGGAATCGGGAGGCCAAGTACGTATGCGCCGACCATCGAAACCATTCAAACAAGAGGATATGTTGTTAAAGAAGAGAAACAACTCCTTCCAACAGAACTTGGGGACATCGTCATATCCTTACTCAAGGAACATTTTCCAGACATTTTGAATTTAGAGTTTACGGCTAATTTAGAAGAAAAACTCGATTTAGTTGAAGAAGGGAATGCTCCATGGAAGTCTGTGGTGGGAGATTATTATGGACCCTTTTCCGTGACCTTAGCTGAAGCTGATGAGAAAATCGGCAAAGTAAAAATTGAGGATCAAGTTTCCGAAGAGCTATGTGAGAACTGTGGTCGAAATATGGTCATCAAAATGGGGCGCTATGGTAAATTTCTGGCTTGTCCAGGTTTTCCGGAGTGTCGAAACACGAAGCCACTTTTTGAGGAAGTGGGAGCGAAGTGCCCAACATGCTCTAAACCCCTCGTGGTTCGCCGTTCAAAGAAGGGACGGAAGTTTTTTGGGTGCCTCGGTTACCCAGAGTGCGCGTTTGTCTCATGGGAAATGCCGGCCCCTGAGCCTTGTCCGGAGTGCCAGCAATTGATGGTGATTAAATCGTCCAAACGCCAAAAAAAACATGTCTGCACAAATCCGGAATGTCGCTTTACAAAAGTTATTGAAGAAGCTTAATGGAAGAAGGCCAACGTTTTTCAATGTTTATTGGGTAAGGAGCGAATAGTTACATGCAGCAGTTCATAACTGTCATCGGTGCAGGCCTCGCGGGTTCAGAGGCTGCTTGGCAACTTGCTGAACGCGGAGTCATGGTCGATTTATATGAGATGCGCCCGACTAAAACTACCCCCGCACATCAAACGGATCGGTTTGCAGAACTAGTTTGTAGTAACTCTCTGCGGGGGGCTGGTATTGAGAATGCCGTGGGGTTATTAAAAGAAGAAATGCGCCGTTTGGGTTCCTTGATCATGGAGGCGGCTGATCATAACGCGGTTCCCGCTGGCGGCGCTTTAGCTGTCGATCGGGAACTGTTTTCAAGTGAAATCACAAAACGGTTGGAACAGCACCCCCGTGTACGTGTTCACCGCGAAGAAGTCCATTCTCTTCCCCAAGAGGGGATGACGATCGTCGCAAGTGGTCCTTTGACCTCGGATGATTTAGCCGACAATATTCAAAAGGCCACGGGAGAGCAGGCCTTATCTTTTTATGATGCGGCTGCGCCGATTGTCACTCTTGAATCCATTGATTTGAACAAGGCCTTCTGGGCTTCCCGTTATGACAAAGGAGATGCGGATTATTTGAATTGTCCCATGACGAAGGAAGAGTATGAAACCTTTTACAAGGCGTTGATAGAGGCTGAGATGGCGGAAATCCAAGGCTTTGAAGAAGGGAAAGTTTTCGAAGGTTGTCTGCCGGTTGAAGTGATGGCTAAACGTGGCATTCAGACCCTGACCTTTGGCCCCTTAAAACCAGTAGGCTTAATCGATCCTCGCACAGGTAAAAAATCTCATGCTGTGGTACAGTTGCGCAAGGAAAATCAGGCCGGAACACTCTTTAATCTAGTCGGCTTTCAAACCCATTTAAAATGGGGGGAACAAAAACGGGTGTTTTCGTTAATCCCTGGATTGGAGAAGGCTGAATTTGTACGTTATGGGGTTATGCACCGCAATACGTTTCTTAATGCACCGAACGTACTTAACGCAGATTTCAGCCTAAGGTTGAAACCAGAGCTTTTCTTTGCCGGTCAAATGACAGGAGTCGAAGGATACGTAGAATCCGCTGCCAGCGGGCTTCTAGCAGGCCTTAATGCCTGGCGGCGTCTAAGTCAGATGGATACATTAGTTTTTCCATCTGAAACCTCACTAGGAGGATTAGCACGCCATTTAGAGGGATCTCCCAGTCAAAGTTTTCAACCTATGAATATTAACTTTGGCTTGCTTCCCCCCTTGAGCGAGCGAATAAAGGATAAGCGCCAGAAAAATGCTCGAATCTCAGAGCGTGCTTTAGCATCATTAGCTGAATTTTGTGAACGCGAGGATTTGGGGAGGTAAGAGCCAGTGTTGGTTGACGAAGCCTTAAGTTTATTTGTAGGTTATCAACATTCCCAAAATAGGTCTGAGCATACGGTCGTTGCGTATCAAACAGATCTTGGGCAGTTTTTTCGGTTTGCTGCACAGGATAAGGGCATTGAACCCGAAAAACTTACGGTCGATAGGATTGACGTTTATAATGTGCGTAGCTTTCTAGGGGTTTTAGCAGAACACGGACTGGCAAGAAAAAGTATGGCCCGTAAGCTTGCTGCGCTACGGTCTTTTTTTAAATTCTTATGTCGTAAAGAAATCCTCAAAATAAATCCAGTACAGCGGGTGGCGAGTCCGAAGTTGGGGCGCAAACTCCCGCATTTTCTTTACCTAGACCAAGTCGAGGGACTATTACGTGCTGCGGATTGCTCGAATCTACTGGGTTGTCGAGACCAAGTTATTTTGGAACTGCTTTATGGATCAGGATTGAGAGTCAGCGAATTAATCGGCTTAAATCGAGAGAACCTTGATTTAGACAGCGGGTTAATTCGTGTATTGGGCAAGGGTAGCAAGGAGAGAATAGTTCCAGTAACCAACTATGCTATTCAGGCGATCAAGGTATATTTAGGAATGCGGGAAGATCATAATGGCGCTCTTTTGCTTAATTATCAAGGAACGCGTTTATCAGATAGATCAATTCGCCGAATTTTGGACAAACTAGTCTCAAAGATTAGTTTGGAACAGCATGTAAACCCTCATATGCTAAGACATTCTTTTGCCACACATTTGTTGGATGGCGGAGCTGATTTAAGAAGTGTCCAAGAGTTACTAGGACATCAGAAACTATCCTCGACCCAAATATACACGCATCTAACCCGTGAACGACTTAAAGAAGTCTTTACTCAGGCCCATCCCCGTGCTAAATAACAAAGAAGTTAAAGAATCTATAAATTTTCTTAAAAAAGTGCAAATTACCTACAATTTACCTTGACAGGCCGAAAGTGCCCTAGTAAACTTCATTAAAGGGGGTTTGATATATGTTTCATGCAACAACCATCGTCGCAGTGAAAAAAGGGGAACACGTAGCAATTGCAGGTGACGGTCAAGTAACCTTTGGACAGGCTACCGTTATGAAACATAAGGCCCGTAAGGTCCGCCGCTTATATAACGGAAAAGTCATTGCAGGGTTTGCGGGATCCGTTGCGGATGCGTTTACACTGTTTGATAAGTTTGAACAAAAGCTTGAAGCGTATCATGGGAATCTCCAGCGTGCGGCTGTGGAGCTAGCGAAGGAATGGCGAACAGACAAAATGCTGAGAAATCTTGAAGCTCTTCTTTTAGTTGCGGATACCCAAAATCTTTTAATTGTTTCAGGCTCAGGTGAAGTGATTGAACCAGACGATGGAATTGCAGCCATTGGATCCGGAGGGAATTATGCTTTAGCAGCAGCCCGCGCTCTTGCCAAGCATTCAGATCTACCAATTTCGGAAATGGTACGAGAAGCAATGCTTATAGCGGCTTCAATTTGTGTGTATACTAATGAACAAATTACTGTGGAAGAGTTATAGGAGGTGAGATTATGGATCGTTTGACTCCGCGTGAAATTGTCCGTGAATTGGACCAACACATTATTGGACAACATGCGGCCAAACGAGCAGTAGCGGTAGCGTTACGTAATCGTTATCGACGCTCTTGTTTGCCGGAACAATTACAAGAAGAAGTCATCCCCAAGAACATTTTGATGATTGGTCCCACTGGCGTTGGAAAGACTGAGATAGCCCGTCGGTTAGCGAAGCTGGTACGTGCCCCCTTCATAAAAATTGAGGCTACGAAATTTACGGAAGTGGGTTATGTCGGTCGGGATGTAGAAGCTATCATTCGAGACTTAGTCGAAATTTCCTTGCGTATGGTGAAAGTGGAGCGGACAGAACATGTTCAGGCTCAGGCGGCCGTCAATGCTGAGAAACGCTTGCTAGAACTATTAGTTCCGGAAAAACGCTCAGAGAGTTCATCCAGTAATCCCTTCCAAATGTTATTTGGTCAATCTTCAAATCAGGAAAAGGAACCAGAAGTAACTCCTGAAATTGAAAAAGAACGTAAGGTCGTCAGAGAACACTTAGAACGAGGAGATTTAGAGGAAAAGGTTATTGATATTTCCGTTGAGGAAAGTTTGCCACTTTCCGATATGCTGGGCAATAACAATATGATGGAAATGGGAGTAAATATTCAAGATATGATGTCCGGAATGCTCCCTAAGCGGCATAAAAAGAGGAAAGTGACCGTCCGCGATGCCCGGAAGATCCTGATTCATGAAGAAGCTCAAAACTTGATTGATCAGGACGAAGCAGTTCAAGATGCGATTCACAGAACAGAGCAAGAGGGAATTGTATTCCTGGACGAAATCGACAAAATTGCAGGGCGCGAAAGCGCGGGTGGTGCAGACGTTTCAAGGGGCGGGGTTCAACGCGATATCCTCCCAATTGTTGAAGGGTCTACCGTGGTAACAAAGTATGGTCCGGTCAAAACCGATCATATCCTTTTCATTGCTGCAGGCGCTTTTCATGTCAGCAAACCGTCAGACCTCATTCCAGAACTTCAAGGGAGATTTCCGATCCGTGTAGAACTTGAATCTTTAAGTGTGTCAGATTTCAAGCGAATACTTACGGAAACCCAATCGTCGCTCATTAAACAGTACAGTGCTTTATTGGGAACGGAAGGAATAAAGGTAGATTTTACAGAGAATGCTATTGATGAATTGGCAGAAGTTGCCTACAAGGTGAATTCTACCACAGAAAATATTGGGGCACGCAGACTCCACACAATTGTAGAAAAAGTACTCGAGGAACTATCGTTTGAAGCATCTGAGTTACCAGACGATTATACGGTTACGATTAATCGAGAATATGTTCAACATCGCTTGGGTGATGTAGTTCAGAATCAAGACTTAGCTCGCTATATTCTCTAGGAACAAGTTGAATATACTTTATGGATGTAAATTAAGGAGGATTTAAAACTTATGGAAATTACGTTATTAGAAAAAACAAGGACCATTAATAAACTAATCCAACGTGCTGCCGGGAACCCGGTTGATTTTGAGGAAATGGCTAAAGTTCTTCGCCAGGCTGTGACTGCTAACTGTTATATTGTTGGACGTCGCGGGAAGATTTTGGGATTTAGTTTCATGGAAGGTTTTGCGTGTGGAGTTATGGAGGATATTGTTATTCATTCAGAACGCTTTCCGGAAAGCTATAACGAGGGTCTGATGAAAATAAGTAGTACGATTACAAATACGACACAAGTTGCCAATGGCTGTGTGTTTAACAGTAATCAAGCTTGTAATTTTACAAATAAGCTTACTACCATTGTACCAATCTTAGGCGGAGGGGAACGAGTTGGGACGCTGGTACTTGCCAAATATGATGTGGAATTTGGTGAAGACGATCTTGTCCTAGCTGAATACGGTGCGACCGTGGTAGGCATGGAAATCTTACGGGTTAAAGCGGAACGTGCAGAAGAAGAAGCCCGTAAAAAGGCAGCCGTTCAAATCGCAGTGGGAACTCTATCTTATTCTGAGCTTGAGGCAGTAGAGCATATCTTTGCTGAATTGGGTGGTGGAGAAGGGCTATTGGTGGCGAGTAAAATTGCTGATCGAGTTGGGATTACTCGTTCGGTCATTGTGAATGCGCTCCGTAAATTTGAATCGGCGGGTGTGATTGAATCAAAGTCCTTGGGTATGAAAGGAACTTACATTCGAGTTCTCAATGATTATCTCCTTGATGAACTAGATAAACAGACTAAACACACGAAATAGGGGTTTAGCAGGAGGGGGATTTCATGGATGAACATGATTACGTTTACCTAATGAGACCGCTTGTCGTACCAGGACTCGTGTTTCTAATTGTTTATCCCCTTGTAATAGGGAGTTTGCATGTTTTCAGTAAGCTGCCCATCGTGGAACTAAGAGTACTGATAGGAATCTACGTGGTTTCAGGGTTGGGAATCTTAGCTCTATGGGTTATCGGGAAAAGTAAACGTATGCAAATTAATGATGGGCAAATAGTTTTTCATTCACTGCTCGGAGAACGCATCCTAGAACCACAAGATATTCGAAGAGTTGCCTTTTATTTTGATCAACGAGGGCAGGAAATAGCTCAGATTCGTACGAACGATGCGTTATTTTACGTGAGTGAATACTATTTCCCCTTCCCCGAATTAATGAGCGACTTAGAGAACTTTATTCAACAGTACGATGTACGTTCTAATCTTTCAAGAAATGCTGTTTGAGTAAACTGAGTCTATAATTATGCATATTTCGTTGCAAAGTTTTTAGGAATATGCTACTCTATTGGCAGTGCGATTTAATGACACACGCAGTGGGATTAAGATGCCGGTTCCTTGTCGGGAGGCAAGGGGTGTTTTGAAATGAACCTGTGGTGGAAAAAACAAAAAAGAAAGTTGGTTTAACATGGCTGTCATTTCTATGAAACAATTGTTGGAGGCGGGTGTCCACTTTGGACATCAAACACGTCGCTGGAACCCCAAAATGGCGCGCTATATTTTCACGGAGCGCAATGGAATCTACATTATTGATCTACAAAAGACCGTTAAAAAAGTGGATGAAGCGTTCAATTTTGTCAGAAACCTAGCTTCCGAGGGAGGTACCATGCTATTTGTAGGTACCAAGAAACAAGCACAAGAATCCGTCAAGGATGAAGCCGCTCGATGTGGCATGTATTTTATCAATGAACGCTGGCTTGGAGGCATGCTGACAAACTTCCAAACGATTCAAAAACGAGTGGATCGTTTACGTGTTTTGGAACGCATGGAAGCTGAAGGTGTCTTCGAAGTTCTTACCAAAAAAGAAGTTTCTGCACTTCGTCATGAAATGGAAAAATTAGAACGCTTCTTGGGTGGTATCAAGAACATGAAAAAGCTTCCCGATGCGTTATTTATCGTTGATCCACGTAAAGAGAGAATTGCAGTCGCAGAAGCACGCCGTTTAAAAATTCCCATTGTAGCAATTGTTGATACAAACTGTGATCCAGATGAGATCGATGTTGTTATCCCAGCGAATGATGATGCAATCCGTGCCGTTAAGTTGCTCACTGCAAAAATGGCGGACGCGATTATTGAGGGTCAACAAAGTACTGAGGATGAGAATGAAGAAACTGGAGACGTTGTCGAAGCATAAGCGAGGCTCGAGGCGCGAGGTTCGAAATTCGAATCTCGCACTTCGCACGTTTTGAGTCGTATACTATACATGCGTAAAATGCATACTTATAAGGACAATATATGGCATTATCACATATTTTTCGTGCGTCGCGCCTCGCGCCTCGTGCATTGAATTAGGAGGGTTTACTATGGCAGAGGTAACTGCGGCTCTAGTTAAAGAACTTAGGGAACGTACTGGAGCAGGCATGATGGATTGTAAAAAAGCACTGACCGAGTGTAGTTGTGATCTCGAAAAGGCCTGCGATTTTCTCCGTGAAAAAGGATTAGCAGCCGCTGCTAAAAAAGGTGGCCGTATTGCGGCCGAAGGAACGATTGAGTCCTATATCCACGGTGGTGGACGAATCGGGGTACTTATTGAAGTTAATTGTGAAACTGACTTTGTGGCTCGTGGGGACGAATTTAAAACGTTAGTTCGTGATATGGGATTGCATATCGCTGCGGCAAACCCACAATATCTCAATAAAGAAGATGTTCCAGCTGATGTACTCCAACATGAGAGAGATATTCTTAAAGCTCAAGCTCTCAATGAAGGCAAGCCAGAGAAAATCATTGAAAAGATGGTTGAAGGTCGGATCGAAAAGTTTTATAAAGAAGTATGTTTAATGGAACAAGCTTTTGTCAAGGATCCTGATAAGAGTGTTAGAGATATGGTAATGGATAAAATCGCCAAAATTGGCGAACGCATTGTTATTCGTCGGTTTACTCGCTATGAATTAGGCGCAGGTATTGAAAAAAGACAAGACGATTTTGCGGCAGAGGTTATGAAGGAATTAAATCGATAAGTCAACCTAGACAATCTATCAAGAGAACACCCCGGTGTTCTCTTTTTGTGAATGTAGGAGGATTTCTTTCTCTAGACGTAGAATTAGATTGATGGAGGTTAACCCATGGAAAAACCACGGTATAGTCGAGTTGTCCTAAAGATCAGTGGGGAAGCACTTGCAGGTAAACAAGGCTTTGGACTCCAACATGATATGCTTGTTTCCGTTGCAGAGCAGGTAGCAGAAATCCGAGGTATGGGGGTTGAAGTTTGCCTAGTTGTCGGGGGTGGAAACTTATGGCGGGGTATTGCGGGTAGTGCTCAAGGCATGGACCGTGCAACTGCCGATTATATGGGTATGTTGGCAACCGTGATGAATGCGCTCGCTTTGCAAGATGCTTTAGAAAAGGCTGGATCTGATACCCGCGTCTTATCAGCAATCGAAATGAGACAAGTTGCTGAACCCTATATTCGTCGTCGAGCCATTCGGCATATGGAAAAAGGGCGAATCGTCATTTTCGCTGCAGGTACAGGTAATCCATACTTTTCAACGGATACAACCGCTGCTTTAAGGGCGGCTGAAATCGAGGCAGAGGTCATCTTGATGGCTAAAAGGGTCGATGGGGTTTATGATTCCGATCCATTTATCAATCCGCTGGCTAAGAAATTTGAACGCTTAAGTTATTTGGATGTTTTAAGCCAAGGACTTGGAGTCATGGATTCCACGGCAACGTCACTGTGCATGGACAATAATATTCCTGTCATTGTTTTTGACCTTACGAAAAATGGCAATATTCGCCGTGTTATCATGGGGGAAGCGATTGGAACGTATGTAGGGAGGGATAGTCAATGATTTCCGAGATTATAAACGATGCGGATGAGCGAATGCATAAAGGGATTGAAGCCTTACGTAAAGAGTATGCTACAATTCGTGCAGGACGAGCAAATCCAAGTGTTTTAGACAAAGTTATGGTTGAATACTATGGAGCTCCTACTCCGATTAACCAGCTCGCCAATATTTCTGCCCCGGAAGCAAGGATGCTTGTGATTCAGGCTTGGGATAAGTCTGTGCTTCCTGCCATTGAAAAGGCAATTATGAAGTCAGACCTGGGCCTCAATCCCTCCAGTGATGGAATCGTGATTCGTCTTATGATTCCGCAACTCACGGCAGACCGCCGGGCTGAATTAGTAAAGACTGTGAAAAAGAAAGCTGAGGAAGCACGAGTTGCGGTGAGGAATGTGCGCCGAGATGTCAATGATCATCTTAAGAAGCTGGAGAAAGATCACGAAGCCTCCGAAGATGAGGTCAAACGGGCCCAAGACGATGTGCAAAAGATGACAGATAAGATGATTAGAGAGATTGAACGTGTGTTGGAAACTAAAGAAAGTGAAATCACACAAGTATGATACAAGCTTGGCTCGGTCGAAGTTGGAACGAGGTTCAGCTTGAACTAGAAAATCTAGGTAAACCATACGCTTTCCAAATAACACGCCCTCATGGTAAAATGGAATCGTGGGGAGATTGCCGAGTTGTCCGCATCCGAAAAATGGGCGATCGTGTGAACGTACTATTAGCACACGAAAACTTTTCGCCAAGACAGACATTGACCCCCTAACTAAAAAGGGGGTCTTATAATCGTAGTTCGTAGTTCGTAGTTCGAAGTTCGATGTTCGTGGTTCGAACTTTGGACCACGAACATCGAATATCGCCTATGGAAAAAAAAGGTTCGATGTAAGCGGTTCAGAGTACCACTTTTAGTTCATAGTTCAAAGTATTTAACCACGAACATCGAACCCGGAGAAGTGGTCCGATTTAAGTGGTTGGGAGTATATGTTTAGTACGTAGTACTTAGTATGAAGTCTAAAATCGAACCACGAATATCGAACATCGAAAATGGGGGTGTAAATGATGTGGCTTAAGGCTTGGAAACAAAACAAAGTGGACTCAGATGATCAAGTTGCGCTGGACCGCCTTCCTCGCCATATAGCCATAATCATGGATGGGAACGGACGATGGGCTCAAAAACGCGCGCTTCCCCGATCGATGGGACATCGGGCAGGCGTCGAAGCCTTGCGCAAAGTCGTTAAAACCTGTTCTGAATTGGGGATTGAGGTTCTTACAGTTTATGCGTTTTCTACGGAGAATTGGAATAGGCCTAAAGACGAAGTAGGGGTACTCATGACATTGCTCACAGAGTATTTGCGAAAAGAGCTCAACGAGCTTCACCAAAATAATGTGGTCATTCGGACTATCGGGAGAATTAAAGATCTTCCCCTAGATGCACAGCGCGAATTAGAAAACTCAAAAAAGAAAACTCGAGATAACACTGGACTCGTGCTTAACCTTGCCTTAAACTACGGAGGTCGATCTGAAATCATTGAGGCTGTTAAGCAGGTGAGTGGGGATGTTTTGAGTGGGAAATTAGGTATTGAAGACATCGATGAAGATGTTTTCTGCCAACACCTATTTACCCATGGGATGCCAGACCCTGATTTATTAATTCGTACCTCGGGTGAAATGAGATTAAGTAACTTCTTACTCTGGCAATTGGCGTATACTGAGATTGTTATTATTCAGGAGCTTTGGCCTGACTTTGAGAAAAAGACGTTGCTTGAGTCTATTAAAGCGTATCAGAAACGGGACCGTAGATTCGGTGGAATACATACAGATTGAGGATTAATAGATGTTTATTAGGACAATGAGTGCTTTGATAGGAGCTCCAATTCTTTTGACGTTAGTCTATTTTGGTGGGTCCTATACGTTTTTCTTAGTCACATTGCTAACCTTATTGGCGCTGAGGGAGTTTATTCAAATTGGCGACAAGATAGGTATTCGTACATGGACTAAATTGTCAACACTATTCGCCCTAATATGGCTGATAAGTCTAGTTAATGGCGGAGAAAAATGGATGTTGCCGACTCTGCTCTTTTGGCTTTTAATTGGATTTGGAAGATTTGCTTTAACCTACCCAGGAACATCACTTAACGAGGCGAACTTCAATATATTGTCTGTTTTTTATACAGTGGTTTTATTATCTCATCTTTATTTACTACGTCAGCTTCCGAGAGGAATAGAGTGGACTTTTCTTACTATATTTTTGGTATGGTCTACAGATACAGGGGCATACCTGATTGGGAGACAATTTGGGCGTCATCTTCTAGCGCCTCAAGTGAGTCCGAAAAAAACAATCGAGGGTTCACTAGGGGGATTATTATTTAGCATTGGGATGGCTGTTGGGTTTTGGCGATTGGTCGGTGGTGCTCATATATGGACGTATATTCTATTTGCTATCGTCATTGGAACCAGTGCCCAAATTGGTGATTTGTTTGAATCCGCCTTAAAACGAAGTGCGGGGGTTAAAGATTCAGGAAAACTTATTCCAGGGCATGGGGGAATCCTAGATCGTTTTGATAGTCTTATTTTTTCCCTCCCTTTGGTATATTATGGAGTAATTCTTCTAACGTGAGGTGAACGCATTGAGTATTCAGAAACATCCTCTATGGACTAGTATCAATAGGCTTGCGTTGCTGACTAGTGCCCTTGTTCTTTTGAAGGTTTTTACTTACTTTTTCCAAGACTTCTTGCCCGTTTTTGCTGATGTTATTGGCAAAATGTTTGGTGCCCTTTTGCCGTTTTTAATTGCGCTCATTCTGGCGTTTTTACTCGAACCACTACTTGTACGGCTGATGCGTGTTGTGCGCATTCGTCGACCATATGCTGCAGTGCTTACTCTCATCTTAGCGATCGCAGGATTGAGCCTTTTTATTTTCTTGATTGTTGCTCGTCTTTATACGGAATTATCTGAGTTAGCTATCAAACTACCAAATTACGGATACCTTGTGGATCTCGTAACCAAGCAAGTGGATACAGCTGAACGCTTTGTAAGGGTCAATCCGCAAATTCAAGATACTTTATTTGCCTCGACAGAAAGTTTAGCGAGAACACTTCAAGAATGGGCTAAATCGGGAAGTACTTTTTTACTTACGTTTTTGACTGCGCTACCAGGTGTATTTATTGTAATGGTAGTTTCATTGGTTGCGACCTTGCTTATAAGCTCCAGTTACCCAGATGTGAAACGGTTTATTTCTAATTTATTTCCCCGACGTTGGCATATTAGTGCACAGGCCATTAGTGCAGACTTAGGCGCAGCCGTCATAGGGTATTTGCGAGCGCAAGCGATTTTAGTCTCTGTGACGGCATTGTCAACGATTGCAGGACTATTGATAATGGGTAATCGTTATGCCGTTACCTTAGGCGTCCTTGCCGGAATTCTGGACATCGTACCGATTGTAGGCACTGGTATACTCTTCGTTCCATGGATCGTTGCCCTATTTATTATGGGATCGTTCGGAGAAGGGTTAAAGCTGTTAGTAATGTGGGTTATTACAGTGACAGTACGGCAGTTTTTGGAACCTAAGATCTTGTCTAAGGGAATTGGAATTCACCCACTTCCAACACTTATTTCTATGTACGTGGGGCTTCAGTTGCTAGGAGGTATGGGGCTCGTAGTCGGCCCTGCGTTTGTGATTAGCTATGAAGCGTTACGACGAGTTGGGATATTCGGGCCTCCTAGGGAGTAAGGCGAAGTTCGAGGTTCGAGGTTCGAAACCCGATTATCTCAGTTCGCTCACAAGGATAGTTCACAAAAGTCAGTTCCATGCAGTAAATTTCCAGCATTGGCATAAGCGAACTCGTTCAACTAAAGATGATAACTATTTTAAAAAGCAGGAAGAGATGATAAGCGTTGAAGACGCTGACCTTATTAGGATCAACTGGTTCGATTGGACGTCAAACTTTAGAGGTTGTTCATCACGCCGAAGAGCACCTTAAGGTTCATGCTTTAGTGGCGTCGAAAAGTGTCGAATTAATGGAAAGACAAGCGCGACTTTTTCGTCCTACGGTGGTGGTGATGATGGATGAAGCCGCAGCTCAAGAATTACGAGGTCGTTTGAGGGATTTGCCGATCAAGGTAGATCAGGGTATGAATGGGATAATCGATGCGGTTATTGCTCCTCAGGTAGATACTGTTGTCACTGCTCTTTCTGGAAGAATTGGTTTAGAACCTACCCTTGCGGCGATAGAAACTGGGAAAACGATTGCTTTGGCTAACAAAGAAACCTTGGTGGCGGGTGGAGACTTAGTGATGTCTTCTGCAAAGAGAATGAAGTGTCCGATCCTTCCGGTGGATAGTGAACATTCAGCAATATTCCAGTGCCTTGAGGAAAGTCTAGATACGATTACCAAACTTATTTTGACAGCTTCAGGTGGGCCTTTCTTCGGATGGACTAAGGAAAAATTAGCAACGGTGACTCTGGAAAAAGCTCTCTGTCATCCCAATTGGGAGATGGGTGCAAAAATCACAATTGACTCCGCTACAATGATGAACAAGGGTCTTGAAGTAATTGAAGCCCATCATCTATTTAACAAGGAGTACGATCAAATTGAGGTTCTGATTCATCCTCAAAGTGTTATCCATTCCATGGTGGAATATCAAGATGGCTCAGTTCTTGCGCAATTGGGAAGACCCGACATGCGTTTACCGATCCAATATGCTCTAAGTTATCCAACCCGCTGGAAGAATCCGTTTGAACGCCTTGACCTCAAGGGGAAAACGTTGTCCTTTCATGAACCGGATCGGGATGCTTTTCCTGCTTTGGCCTTGGCATACAAGGTGGGACGACGTGGCGGTACCCTTCCGGCAGTCATGAACGCTTCTAATGAAGTAGCCGTTTCAGCGTTTCTAGAGAAGAAAATTACCTATTTGGGGATTTTAGAGATTGTCGAAAAGGTTTGTTCTGAACATCATGTTTTAGATAGCCTTGATTTGGGAAGTATACTCGATGCAGACACTTGGGCGCGTCGTAGGACTGAAGAACTGGTTGCGAAGTTCGATGCACGAAGCGCGATGCTCGATGTTTGAATTTCAATGAACTATTAACCATGAAGTACACAGTATGAATCACTAGATGGACAAAATCATAGATAGTCTACATTCTGAACGACGAATCACGAGAAGGAACCACGTACTCAGTATTAGATAATTGTATACGATCGAACCACGAACTACGAACCTCGTACCACGAGTAAAGGGGGGTATAAAGTGTTAACGACACTCGCCATTGTTTTTGTTTTTGGAAGCATGGTTATGATTCATGAATTCGGACACTATATTGTCGCAAAATGGATCGGGGTTAAAGTGCTCGAGTTCAGTTTTGGTTTTGGCCCAAAAATAGTGGGTTATCAAGGGAAAGAAACGTTTTATTGTCTGCGTCTGATTCCTTTAGGTGGGTTCGTAAAACTTCATGGCATGGATGCCGAAGTGGATGCTAATGGTCGATCGATAGTAGCCCCGAGCCAAGATGTCCGAAGTTTTATGAATAAGCCGGTGTGGCAACGGATGGCTGTGATTGCGGCTGGACCTATCATGAATTTTATTTTGGCTGTGATTTTGTTTGTGACTGTTTTTGCCTTTCTAGGCATCCCATCCTCAGGAGATAGTAATTTGATTGGCTCACTCTTGAAGGGAAAACCCGCCGCCACGGCTGGAATCCAACCCGGAGATAGAATCATTGCTGTGGACCAGGTGAAGACTCCTGATTGGACTAGCTTAACCGAAGCAATCCACGCAAAACCTGACCAACTATTGACGTTAACAATAGAACGGATGAATGAAAAGCAGGTTCAAACACTATCCGTCAAAACGGAAAAAGATGCCCAAACTGGGTATGGGATGATTGGGATCGCACCAGAGGTAATCTATGAACATGCCTCAATTCTAGAGGCAACTCATTATGGTATTGAACGTTCCGTGGACTTCACTAAGCTGATAATGGTGACTTTGACCCAAATGGTAACTGGGAAAATCCCAGCTGAAGTAGGAGGTCCAGTTATGATTGCTCAGGCAATCGGAGAAGGAGCTCATCAAGGGTTAGCTAGCTTGTTGGGTTTGACTGGAGTTCTAAGCATTCAATTGGGACTGATTAATTTGTTCCCCATCCCAGCTTTGGATGGGAGTCGGCTTGTCTTCCTTTTGATCGAGGGACTACGGGGAAAACCCCTTAACCCAGAAAAGGAAAACATGATTCACTTGGTAGGTTTTGTGTTACTGATGATGTTAATGCTTGCCGTTACCTATAAAGATGTCTTACGCTTGTTTGTTAAAGCTGGGTGATGGACAGGGGGAAACAGGAGGGACTGCAACAGAAAATGATACAGAGAAAGATGACAAAACCAGTCCAAGTTGGGTCCGTCACGGTCGGCGGAGGATCATCGATTGTCATACAATCGATGACTAATACTGATACACGTGATGTCTCCAAATCGCTGGCTCAGATTCATGCCTTGGCGGAAGCCGGTTGTGAAATCGTGCGTCTTGCAGTATTAGATGGGGATGCAGCCAAGGCTTTAGGCGAGATTGCGACTAAGAGCCCACTCCCTGTGATTGCAGACATCCACTTTGATTACCGACTTGCTCTTCTGGCGGTTGAACAGGGGATCCATGGCTTGCGGCTTAATCCAGGAAATATTGGGGCACGCTGGAAAGTTCAAGAGGTTGTTCGCGCTGTGAAAGAACAACAGATTCCCATCCGAATAGGGGTGAACGCTGGGTCCCTAGAAAAAGAACTACTCGAAAAATATCAAGGCCCCACTGCCGAAGGAATGATTGAAAGTGCCTTAGGACATATTCGATTACTTGAAGAAGAAGGCTATGATAAAATAAAAGTTTCCTTAAAAGCTTCTACAGTCCCTCTGATGCTTGATGCTTATCGGAAGATGAATGAGGTGGTTGATTACCCACTGCATTTAGGGGTAACAGAAGCAGGGACGGTAAGCTCAGGCGTCGTAAAGTCGGCAATCGGGATTGGGACACTCCTTGCCGAAGGGATTGGAGATACGATACGAGTGTCGCTCACGGGAGATCCCGTCCGTGAAATTCCAGTTGCTCTGGAAATTCTGCGTGTTCTCAACTTAAGACAGCGTAGCGTAGAATTAATCAGTTGCCCGACCTGTGGGCGTACTCAGGTCGATCTGGCCTTACTCGCAGAAAAGGTTGAGTTGCGTTTAGCTCAACTTCCGCCGCTGGACAAGCCCTTGAAGGTCGCTGTTATGGGATGTGCGGTCAACGGACCAGGGGAGGCCCGTGAAGCTGACTATGGGATCGCAGGCGGAAAAGGAATGGGGCTTTTGTTTCGAAGAGGAGAGGTCATAGCTCGCCTTCCGGAAGAGGAATTACTAGCAGCTTTGCTATGCGAAATCGAAGAGTATGTTCGAGATCATGGCAGGGGTTAATAAAGGTAGGGGCAATTCATGAATTGCCCCTACAAAGAACAGATTAGAAAGGAATGTAGATCATGCTCGTCAGTCAACTATTAAATCCTACACTTCGTGAGGTTCCAGCTGAAGCTGAAGTTATTAGCCATCAATTGATGGTTAGGGCCGGCTTAATACGTAAGTCAGCATCTGGGTTTTATACTCTTCTGCCCTTAGGATTGAGGGTTTTAAGGAAGATTGAAACTATCGTGCGTGAGGAAATGGATGCTAAAGGTGGGCAAGAAATCCTGATGCCGATTATGCAACCTGCTGAATTATGGAAAGAGAGCGGACGCTGGGATGTCTACGGGGCAGAACTTTTTCGTTTGAAAGATCGCCATAACCGTGAATTTTGCCTGGGGCCGACGCACGAAGAAATTATCACAGACCTTATTCGAGGGGAAGTCCGTTCTTACAAGCAACTTCCGATGCTCCTCTATCAAATACAAAATAAATATCGAGATGAACGACGCCCTCGCTTTGGCCTAATGCGTGGTCGAGAATTCCTCATGAAAGACCTTTACTCGTTTGACCGAGATGAGGCTGGCCTCCAAGAAAGTTATCAAAAAATGTACGATGCATACTGTCGGATCTTTTCCCGTTGTGGTTTATCCTATCGACCCGTCGAGGCAGATGCCGGAGCAATTGGGGGAACAGGTGGGACCCACGAATTTATGGTATTAGCCGATTCTGGAGAAAATTCTGTGGTTTATTGTTCTGGGTGCGATTATGCTGCCAATACGGAAAAGTCGGAATGTCGCCCCCAAGTCATTGATGATATCTCCCCTGAAGGACAAACCAAACTGGTCGCTACTCCGGGTGTTAAGACCATCAACGAAGTCTGTGAACATTTAACGGTCCTCCCAAGTACTCTAGTGAAATCGTTGCTTTATCAAGGAGATGAGAAAACGTTCTTAGTGTTGATTCGTGGAGATCGCACCTTGAATGAAATTAAATTAAATAATGCCTTAGGAGGATTCGTGTCCCTGCAACTGGCCGCCCCTGAGCAAGTGGAGAAGATTTTAGGGTGTGGACCGGGTTCGGTCGGTCCAATTGAGGTTCCCGAAGGGCTTATGGTCGTTGCTGATCAGGAAATCCCTTTAATGAAAAGGGCTGTATGTGGAGCGAACAAAACGGGTTATCATTATGTCGATGTCGTTCCTAGTCGTGATTTTCGTTTAGACCAAGTTTTTGATTTGAGAATGGTGGAGCTTGGAGAAGCTTGTCTTAAATGTGGAGCACCACTTAAGGAGGCAAGGGGAATTGAAGTAGGCCAAGTTTTCAAGTTGGGAACAAAGTATAGTAAAGCCTTTGGGGCGACCTTTCTCGATGAAAATGGAGAAGAGAAATGTTGTGTCATGGGTTGCTATGGTATTGGGGTTACCCGTTCAATAGCAGCTGCAATTGAACAGAACCATGATGACTTTGGGATTATTTGGCCCATGCCGATTGCTCCGTATCACTGTATCATTATTCCAGCGAGTACTAAAGATGTTCAAGTCGTGGAAACAGCCCAAAAACTGTACCAGGAACTCCAGCGCCTAGGCGTGGAAGTAGTACTTGACGATCGAGATGAACGTGCTGGGGTTAAATTTAAGGATGCCGATTTGGTAGGATATCCGATTAGGGTAACCCTAGGAAGCAAAACCCTAGCTAATGGTCAGGTTGAACTTAAAGACCGAAAAACAAACGATACACAACTTGTTTTGGTGAAGGATGTTGCTCGACAGGTAAAGGCTATGATACAACAGGCTTTACAGTATTAGTTTTTTGTGTACTCTGGTTGAAGTGGATATGCGGAGAATTAGACAGAAGTTGCCTAATTTCTAGGGGGGAGGGACACAACTCTCAATATTTGAGGTTGTGTCCCTCCCTTACGTTGTTGGAATAGTGACTAAAAATGAGGGATAATTACCTTCTACCCTGATGGCATTATGACGGATCGACCGGTAAAAATTGAGTAGTGTTTAAAATTTGTAGTTCCATCTATCCAAGATTCGGAAATTATCTGAACTTCTTCTTCATCATCGTCTTGATCTTGATCATCTAAAATCGGACAGGTTATTTTAACAATAAATTTTTCTTCAAGGGGATTGCCCCCTAATACTCTAAACATCAGAGTAGCTACGTCGGCTGGCAAATCCTGTAACTCCTTCTGACTAAATGGCACATCAGGTCTGATCGCTAAAGTACCAACAAATGATGGTTTAACATTACCTGATAGGAGAACTGTCCCAACCCTTGTAGTAAGAGTAGCCACAGGTCGTTTGGTTTTAGCCCTGTTATTATACAATACAAACTTATGATTTCCTTCACACTCTGGTACTGGTACTGGTTCAACCGTTAAAAACCTACCCCTAGTGTTTCTGACCCCAAAATCTTCTAATTCCTCGATCAAAGTAAACCCTCCTCTCTAACTTTGGCTTAAAACCTCTGTAGCAACTAGTGGAGCACTAGTAGAGGATCACTCGTTGCTACAAAAGATAAAGTTTTAAGCTTTCACACTGGCTAAAAGAATTCTTTACTCAATTTACACTTCGACTTTCTTCTTTGGGTTGGAAACGACTATGCCCAAACCATCAAAGAGATAGTAGAGTCCGAAGCCATACCATACGGTGTACAGAAGGTAGAAGCTGAGCAGGAAGGCCAGACTAGATTTATTCTCACTTACTTTCTTTATTTCAATTCCGTAGTAGTTGTAAGCCGGTTCAAGGGCCTTTTGCTGGACTTTGACCAAGTCAAATTCTTGTGGAAACTGGGATTTGGCTTTCAGTGCAGCGTCAATTTTCTTTAAGGAATTGTTCCAGTTATTGGTTGCTTCACGGCCATCGTAACCATATTTTGTTTCCAATGCTTTACTATCATTGTGATACATGAAATCGCTGTCAGCCACTACGGCACCTAGAATTTTGCCAAAATCTCCGTCGATAGTCACTGAAGCTTCTTTAACTGTCACAGTGGCACCGGCTGTAGTGTACAATTTGCCCCATTTTACGGCGTCTGCGGTCGAAGAAGCCTTAACGGTGAGGTTGATGTTTGTTCCCTTTTGACCATCCGCAACTTTTTGAGCGTCCTTGATAAGATAGGCTGAGCCCTTAGATAAAGAGTTAAACATATCATCGGCGTATTGCAGACCATTCCTGCCGTTACCAAAGTTGGGGGACATCATTCCGACGTAGCACAGTATAAAGCTTGCAATCATGATAATACCAATTGTGAACGTCTTTTTGTTTCGAACTGTACTCATTGGGTAACACCTCCTTTGGTTACTTCAAGATCATTATCTTCAGCAGACTCGGCCCGGAGCTTTGGTATATTAACGATAAATGTGCCGATGATCCAGATGCCGAAGACGGAAACTAAGCCGAAGAATAACCATACTCCTATCTTGGTGATTAACGCGCCTGAGGCAGCAGGCAGAGTGATATAGCCCATTTGTGTTAATTTCTCAGGCAGAGCAAATAGTCTGTTTATAAAACCCGCCAGAATGGCAATTGCGTAAAAGGCCTTAATCTGCGTACCAGGGACCACCTTAGTGGTGATCGCGCCTATTTGAATGCCGAATAGTGAACCCAACAGCATACCCATAGCTAATGTGTAGAACACATAGCCGTAGATAGCGTACTGTGCAATTGAACCGTAACCAGCTGTGAAGATAATTTGGAATATATCGGTGCCTACAGTGGTTCCGGTGGAGATCCCCAGTCCGTATACAAACATTGGGAAAGTAACGAAACCGCCGCCTACACCAAGTATTGAAGCTAATAGGCCCGTTACACCTCCGCAAAGTGCTACAAAGACGCCGGATATTCTTCTTCCACCTGGGACTACGTTCTCATCAAATTTTATCATGGGAGCAAGGTTCATGGATTGCAACTTAACTCCAAGGGCTGTCATTTTCTCTGGGCCGCAGTGAACGTCTTCACCCTTAGGAACACTTTTCCTTGTACTAATAAACTCGCCCAGAGCGAAGATGCCCAGGAATCCCAGCAGAACAACGTATATTGAACTTATTACGAAATCGCTCATTATGGGGTTAAAATTATATAATGCACGATTTATTGCACCACCGCCTGTGACCCCCAGCCCAGAACCGACTAAAAAGGCGATGGCTAGACCTGCATGAACATTACCCATCTTCTTGTGCAGGGTGGTACCCATGATTGCCTTAGCAAAGATGTGAAACATGTCAGTGCCGACTGCCAATATTCCCTTTACTCCCAAGCTCATTAGAGCAGGAGTGATGACAAAGCCCCCGCCTGCTCCTATGCATCCTGTAATGAGACCAGCAATGACACCTACTGCTATAGAACCGTAAAATGTTGCCGGCGAAAAAAAGGACGGTCCAAAGGCTGCTTTACCACCGATAAAGGTCGGTAGAGTAGATGCTGCGTGGGCCATTGCCGGAATTAGTAAGGGCAGGGCCATTACGAATAATATCAATAGTTTCTTGCGACTTTTTATAATGTTTAAAGAAGTCTCAATTTCCCACTGGGCATGCGCCCTAGAGGCTTGCATAAAGGAACTGTATATCCTTTTCGTCATTACCTTTCCCTCCTTATTGATTTCTATTAATAATCCAAGCGATAGATTAGTTGTTACATAAGGCTCCCCCCCAACGGTTAATATTTAGGGAAATATAGCACAAACTTGTTTAGCTTGGTTTAGAAACACTCCCTCCTGCGCTATTTGATTAAAGGTTAGCATTAGTACCGCCCACGCGTCTATAGTCATTAGTTATGGTCTCAATGATTATACAATATGGAGATGCGCCAAAAACTAGGCCGATTTTAATAATTGTGTTGGGAAATAATCCTTGACTCAGATCGAAGTATTGATGTTTAGCTTTAGTCGGCATAAGTTTACCGGAAATCCCTTGTCCACATTGCAAAATGACTTGTAATGGTAATTTTGATTTTTTATAAAATAATAAAAAAAATTTCAAAAGCACATAGAAGATCTAACGAAAACAACTGCCGATGGTGGCCGATTCTTCATGAATGAGTGCCGCCATTGACAGTTATTTTTGTGTCTAAAGATGATATTGAGGTACAGTGTTGAATCGTTAATCAAACCAAAAATTAAAGCTATCTTTATTCTCTATAATCTTTTCCGCTATTTTTGTGCCCACAAAATGAATGTAATTTTCATAGTAATCTTGATTCCGGTCTTCTTTGTACTTCCCACTAGATGCCATGTGGCGAAGTAAAGGGATCCTGTTAGTGTTGTTTATATCAAAATTCTCCATTGATTTTATGAATTCATGACCTAATTCGGAATTTCCCCAAGACTTTGGCCCCTTTTCGGGTTTAATATCATAGACACGCCTCATAAATTCAAATGGAAAGGCGCCGAATGAAATAAGAAGCTTTGGATTATGCTCAAGAACAATTTCCCTGAACCGATCTATTTCTGCTCCTACTTGGGGCCCCCACCAATTTGCTGTTTTGGGGACTTTTGTGCTATCTTCAACAACATTCCTAAAATAAATATCGGTTGTATTAATCCTTGTATGCATTTCCCTATATACTATATCTTGTATCTCTGTTAATACGGGTGTCCAAATATAGTGGCTAACAACAGGATGTTTAGGATTAAATAATAGCCAGATCGGAAAAGTTCTTTCTCCCGACTCCCTCTTTAGCTTATCAATTAAAGGTGTATATTTATCCAATTTTCAAGACCTCCATTCTATCGTTAGACAAACAGATCCCAACTTTCCATAATTATGGTTACTACCGATAACCCATAGCGGAATAATAGTCGCAAAATCCTGCTAATCACTGGCAGTTGAAGGTTTCCCAGCCAAAGTTCAGTCGTGAGCCTGCTGCAGAAACAAATTGTAGGTTGCTTACAACTGAAGGTTAGCAGATTACAAGCACTCGGTCTATAGACATTAGATATGGTCACAATTAATTATAGCAATGAAAAGGGTGCTTGGATTTGTACTATATAAGTTCTTGGATGTACGGATTTCGTAATTCAATAAACTGGTACGACTTCTCAATGTCTAAAAACAAAGGAAGCAGGTTTGACCCTACTTCCTTGAGCATCATAAATCTTAAATCTCGTTCACTCAATCCAAATATTAAGACTGTCCTTGTTCTCGATAATCTGTTCAGCTATCTTTGTGCCTACATAATGGTAGTAACTTGCAAAATAAGTGTGATTTTCAATAAACTTATCACTCTCAGTCACACGGCGAAGTAAGGGAATTATATTCGTTTTGTTTATATCAAACTTTTCAATTGATTTTACAAATTCATCTCCTAAGGTAGAAGCACACCAATACTTTGGCCCCTTCTCAGGGCTGCTCTTGTAGGCACGCCTTACAAATTCAAATGGAAATGAACCAAAAGAAATAAGAATCCTTGGTTGATGTTCAATAATAATTTCCCTGAACTGATCTATTTCGGTAGCTACTTCAGACCCCCACCAATTTACTGTATTCGGAACTATTCTACTGTCGCTAACAGCATTCCTAATATAAATATTTGTAGTATCAATCCTTGTATGCAGCTCTCTATATAGTTTGTCCTGAATTTCTGCTAATACAAGTTTCCAAATATAGTGGCGAACAACAGGATGTTTCGGGTTAAATAATAGCCAGATTGGAAAGGTTCTTTCTCCCGACTCCCTTGGTATCTTCTCAGATAAAGGTGTATTTTTATTATAAGTTAAGTCGGACAAAATAAATTCCACCTTTCAGTATTGTTGAATATAGTGATTTACTGCAGAAAAGGATGTATATTCCTTTACATGTGAAGGATAGCACAGCTACAAGCATTGCGTCTATAACCGGAAGATATGTTCATTATCGATTTCCATGATGGCTATTCGTAGAAAACGTTTACCTCCTCCTGAAAAGCCTTAACTCAGGAAAGAATGGAATCCCGTTCGCAAGAAAGTTGGGACATCCGTTTGAAGATTATAAAATAGCAGGTTTTAGGTTCTAGTTCTAGTATATTTTAGCAAAAATTTAGATTGTAAGGTGAATCCTAAATAAATAGTGGAGTTTATAACTAAAAGTTTGCCATATGTTGCAGAGTTCCTAGGGATATGCTATATTAATATAAGGAAATTTGTAGTGTTTGTTGGAAAGGAGTGGGTTCTAACCCGCTCCTTCGTTTGTCCTAATCCTAGCGAGGTATAACTCTTGGTTATCCACGTTAGACTATAGGGTAAACGTTTTGGGTTTGAAGGAGCGATTTCTCATGAATAAATTAATAGAACAACAGATCGAGACACTCGTTGAGCCGCTCGTGAGTGAAAAGGGGCTTGAACTAGTCAATGTGGAGTACGTAAAAGAAGGTGCACATTGGTATTTGCGCCTTTATATAGATAAAGAAGGTGGCGTGGATATGGACGATTGTACCGACGTAAGCCACGCTGTGAGTGAGATGCTTGATACAAAGAATCCTATTCCCCAGGCTTACATGTTAGAAGTTTCATCTCCCGGTCTGGAACGTCCTCTTAAAAAGGAAGAGGACTTTAAACGTTTTCAGGGAAGTTTAGTTATGGTACATACCCTTTCTCAGTTTCAGGGATTTAAGAAATTCTCTGGTACTCTCGTCGGACTGATCAACGATGAAATCGTTTTAGAATATGAGAATAAGCGCGTTGCAATTCCTCGCGACTTAGTCAAGAAAACTCATTTATTACTGGATTTCTAGATCGTTATGCACAATAGAATAAGGAGGAAAATGGAAAAATGAATATGGAGTTCATCGAGGCCCTTCACGAATTAGAAAAAGGACGGGGGATTTCGGCAGAGATTCTTTTTGAGGCAATAGAGGCAGCACTGATTTCTGCATACAAGAAGAATTTCGGATCATTGCAAAATGTTCGAGTTCTTATTGATCGTTTAACCGGCGAATTTAAGGTTTATGCCCGTAAAACCGTTGTAGATATCGTGGAGGATGCTCGGACTCAAGTTAGCTTGGAGGAAGCTCGTAAACTCGATCCAAATTATGAATTTGAAGATATTGTAGAGTACGAAGTGACCCCACGTGAATTTGGGCGAATTGCTGCACAAACGGCAAAGCAGGTTGTTGTTCAGCGCATTAGAGAGGCTGAACGGGGTATGATTTATGATGAATTCGTAAACCGCGAGGGAGATATCGTCACGGGAGTGGTTCAACGATATGAACAAAAGAACGTTATCGTCGATTTGGGAAAGGTAGAAGCAGTGCTCCCTGCTCAGGAACAAATTCCAGGTGAAATCTACCAATCGTTTGATCGTATCAAGACGTATGTCGTTGAAGTTAAAAAGACAACGAAAGGCCCGCAAATCATGTTATCCCGCACGCATCCGGGTTTAATAAAGCGTCTCTTTGAGCTTGAAGTGCCGGAAATTCATGATGGGGTCGTTGAAATAAAAGGGGTTTCTCGTGAAGCGGGAGCTCGGTCAAAGATCGCCGTTTTTTCACGTGACCCGAATGTCGATCCCGTGGGAGCTTGTGTTGGGCCAAAGGGAGTTCGAGTTCAAACCATAGTGACAGAGTTAAAAGGGGAAAAAATTGATATCGTCAATTATTCAACAGATCCTCAAGAATTTGTGGCGAACGCACTTTCTCCTGCCAAGGTTGTAGAAGTTTATCCAAAGCTTAACGAGAAAGTTGCCATCGTTGTAGTTCCAGATTATCAACTTTCCTTGGCGATCGGAAAAGAGGGACAAAATGCTCGTCTAGCCGCCAAGCTTACGGGTTGGAAGATCGATATTAAGAGTGAATCTCAGGCGGTTGCCCATAATATTGTTGCTCAAGGACAAGAAGAGTATGAAAATTACGAAGAGTTCGGCGAATATGAAGAGTATTCAGAATATGATGATTATGCAAATGTAGAAGACTATCAGGAATATGAAGAAAACGGTGAGACTGATAACCGGCCGCTTAATGGAGACATTGAGAATAACGAGGACTATAACGATAATTATCCTGAATATGCTCAAGAACTGGAGTTTTCCGACAGCAGTGATAAGATAGTTACAGATGCTGCAATATCAGACGCGCAGAGTTTGAAAGGTGAAAATTTAACAGGGGATAATGAAGTACCCCTGAAGGAGAAGAAAAAGAAAGGGAAGAGGTGATGGTATGAAGACACGAAAGATTCCGATGAGGATGTGTTTGGGTTGTCAGGAGATGAAGCCAAAGAAGGAGCTTTTACGAGTGGTCAGAACTCCGGAAGGGATTGTTGAACTCGATCCTACAGGTAAGAGGAATGGACGTGGAGCATACCTTTGTCCTAACTTAATCTGCTTTCAGACTGCCGTAAAAGAACGTCGATTCCGAAAGGCTTTTGGAGTGGATGTTGATCCTGAAGTATTTTCTCATTTGGAAGGAAAGATTTCTTCGTGAATATACGTATCCAGTCACTTATTGGGATAGCACGGCGAGCAGGTAAAATTGCTTCCGGGGACGCTCAAATTGAGGCCATGGTAAAAAAAAGAAAAGGATTCCTTCTCATAATAGCGGAAGATGCTCACGGGGCACAGAAAAAGTATACACAGTGGGCTAATGATATAAAATTACCGGTATTTGTCACAGGTACGAAACTAGAATTAGGGCATTCTATAGGACTTTCGCCGCGTTCAGCAGTGCTTATTTTGGATCAAGGGTTTGCTAAAGCTATTTTACTAGCAAGGAGCTGATGCTTGGAGCGTAATGTGGGAGCCGAATATGTGGGGGTGGTTAAATGAGTATTCGTGTTCATGAATTAGCAAAAGAATTAAACTTTAGTAGTAAAGAAGTGATGACTAAACTCGTGGCTATGGGAACAGATGTGAAAAATCATTTAAGTACGGTCGATCAAAACGATGCGGACCGTCTTCGGAACCAACTGAAAGGAAAGGAGATAATTTTGGATCATTCTGAACACAATAATACTGAAGAGACAAGGCCGAAAACGTCCGAACCGATTCAAGGAGGACGGCCGAAAGAACCCCGTTTAGGAACAGAAGGGCAGCCACAAGGTCCCCGTCCAGGAATAGAAGGACGTCCACAAGGTCCCCGTCCAGGAATAGAAGGACGTCCACAAGGTCCCCGTCCAGGATATCAAGGACAACCGCAAGGTCCCCAGTCCAGGGTATCAAGGACAACCGCAAGGTCCCCGTCCAGGGTATCAA
>NZ_JYNH01000051.1 GCF_000960765.1 Desulfosporosinus sp. I2
ACTGTAGCATTTTGTACCACGGCTTGAATCAGTCCCGCTACCCCCTCTGGGAATAATGACATCCACATAATCATTTAAACGCATCAATTGTTGAATCCATTCCCGATTTGTCTCTGTAATCAGTTGAATACATCCCGACGGCAATCCACTCTTTTCTGCGGCCTCTGCAATCACTCTAGCCAAGACTTTATTACTCTCTAAGGCCTCAGAGCCGCCCCTCAGGATCACCACATTTCCCGATTTCAAACACAAGGCAGCCGCATCGACGGTTACATTGGGTCGTGCTTCATAGATCATCGCCACAACCCCTAGCGGTACACGAGTCTGCTGAATCCGTAGTCCATTCGGGCGCGTCCAAACTTCCCCTTCTCCTACGGGATCTCGTAAGGCGACCACTTCTTTAAGTGATTGACTGATCTGCGCAATGCTCGCCGAAGTCAGCCTTAAACGATTGACGAGACTTTTCTTCAGGCCTTTTGCTTCTGCTGCTTGAACATCTCTACTATTAGCCCTAAGAATTTCTTGTTCATTATTTATGAGGGCTTCGGACATCGCAAGCAGTGCGTTATTTTTGGACTCTGTACTTGCAAACGCTAATAGACGAGCCGCTTGCTTCGCTCTACGCCCAAACTCAATTAATTCCGGGTGAAACACCACAATTCCCTCCCTATCGTTCGTTACAATAATATATCTACTTTATAACCCTTTAGGTGAATTCAAAGTCGAACTGATTATACTAAAATGCTAGCTTCATTATATCAGAAAATAGATAAGGAGGTAATAAAGTTGATCTCGCTGGTGTATTAATGTACGCATCTTCATCAAGCGCTCTTATCGATCTCAAAGCTCTTAGGTAGGTTAAGGATTCAAGTTTGTTAGAGTCTGTTTTTATGCACTTCTTTCTGGGATAAGAGGAGAAATATGGAGTTTGATTAATAAAAAAACAGTAATATATTAATAATATTCTATTTTAAATGTCTTCATAGGGTGGATATTTCGTAAGATTAATGGTATTTTAAAGGTAGTATCCTTGGTATTTGGGCTTAACTGGCGGAAAATGTCTCTGTGACGTGGACATTTGGTTTTGCTAAGGACAAGTGCAGGAGTGAAGTTCAAGAGTAGTTTCGTGGACACTTTATGAGGGGGATTTATTATGGCTAGTAAAGTTTTAGAAAGTTTCTTAAAAGAAAATCTGGCAGATTTGAAAAGTAAAGGGTTGTACAACGTGATCGATCCCTTAGAAAGTTCGAATGGTCCGATGATTAAAATTTCCGGAAAAGAACTGATTAACTTATCCTCCAATAATTATTTAGGCTTGGCTACCGATCCTAGATTAAAAGCAGCGACTATCGATGCAATTAATAGGTATGGTGTCGGGGCAGGAGCGGTAAGAACCATTAATGGCACGATGGAACTCCATGTCAAATTAGAAAAAAAACTAGCTGCCTTTAAGCATACCGAAGCGGCTGTGGCCTTCCAATCGGGTTTCAATTGTAATATGGGCGCTATTTCTGCAGTCATGGATAAAGACGACGCGATCCTGTCGGATGAATTAAACCATGCCTCCATTATTGATGGGTGCCGTTTATCGAGAGCCAAAATCATTGCCTATAAACATTCTGATATCGCTGATTTGCGAGCAAAAGCATTACAGGCTATTGAATCGGGTTTATACAAAAAAATCATGGTGATTACTGATGGGGTTTTCTCCATGGATGGTGATATTGCTAAACTCCCTGAAATTGTTGAAGTAGCCGAAGAACTTAATTTGATCACTTACGTCGATGATGCTCATGGTTCAGGAGTGCTAGGAGAAGGGGTAGGAACGGTTAAACATTTTGGTTTATCCGACAAAATTGATTTCCAGATAGGTACTCTGTCCAAAGCACTGGGGGTAATTGGCGGCTATGTGGCTGGCAAAAAAGATCTAATTGATTGGCTGAAAGTGAGAAGCAGACCATTCCTTTTCTCCACGGCCTTAACTCCAGGGGATGTCGCTGCTTGTATTACCGCTATTGATATTTTATCGAATAGCAAGGAATTGCAAAATCAGCTGTGGGAAAATGGAAACTACCTGAAAGAAGGGCTAAAAGCCCTAGGCTTTAATATTGGAGCAAGTCAAACCCCAATCACCCCTTGTATTATCGGGGACGAAAATCAAACCCAAGAATTCAGCAGAAAGCTCTATGAAAATGGAGTCTATGCTAAAGCAATCATCTTTCCTACTGTCCCAAAAGGAACGGGAAGAGTTAGAAATATGCCGACAGCTGCCCATACCAGAAAAATGTTGGATCAAGCTTTAGAGATCTACAAAAAAGTAGGACTCGAAATGAAGATTTTGTAAAAAGTCGTCCCTGGCTATTACTAGAATGAGTGGAGGTAGTTTATATGAAAAAAATATTAGTTACTGGAGCCTTGGGGCAAATTGGTTCAGAACTTGTACCGAAATTACGCGAAGTGTATGGAATTGACAATGTCATTGCGACAGATATTAAACAGGAAAAACAGTTTTGGCTAACCCAGTCCGGCCCTTATGAAACACTTGATGTAACTAATGCTCAAGCTATGTTCGATATCGCAAAAAAGCATCAAGTCGACACCTTTATTCATTTGGCGGCTCTATTGTCTGCTACTGCGGAAGCAAAACCTCTTTTTGCTTGGAATTTAAATATGGGTGGGCTGGTCAATGCTCTCGAAACGGCCAAAGAACTCCAGTGTCAATTTTTTACGCCCAGTTCGATTGGTGCTTTCGGTCCATCAACGCCCAAAGATAATACCCCACAAGTTACGATCCAGAGACCGACAACCATGTATGGTGTCAACAAAGTGTCTGGTGAACTCCTGTGTGATTATTTCAACCTTAAATTTGGCTTAGACACCAGAGGAGTCCGCTTCCCAGGCCTGATTTCCTATGTCGCCCCACCTGGGGGCGGAACAACAGATTACGCTGTTGAAATATTTTATGAAGCTCTGCGAAGAGGGCAATACACCTCTTATATCTCACAAGGGACCTATATGGATATGATGTATATGCCTGACGCTTTAAATGCAATTATTAAATTAATGGAGGCCGATCCTACTAAGCTTATCCATAGAAATGCTTATAACGTCACTGCAATTAGCGCTCAGCCAGAAGATTTTGCTGCGGAGATCAAAAAGCATATACCTCATTTCAAAATGAATTATAAAGTTGACCCTGTTCGACAAGCTATTGCAGATAGTTGGCCGAATTCCATTGACCCGACTGCTGCTATTAATGAATGGGGTTTTTCAAGAAACTATAATTTAGAAAAATTGACTTCAGACATGCTGGAGAAGCTTCAACAAAAGCTAAGACAGGATGTCGGCTAACGAGAAAACTGTTCACGGAGGCAGAATCCGATACGAAAGCTCGTCATCCGAAACACAGGATAGGATACAAAGGAACAGGTCACTTTTAAAATGAAGTGCGATTGTTCGCTGGTTCGTTTCTATACTCAACTATGGGAGGAAAAGTGATTATGAAAAATCTTATGAACAAGTGGAATCAATTGAGTCTGGTAAAACAAATAATTGTAGGTTTGATCATTGGTATTATCTTGGCTGTAACGATTCCGGATGTAGCAAAACCAATCACCATTTTTGGTTCTTTATTTGTAGGTGCTTTGAAAGGGATTGCACCTATCTTGGTCTTCTTCTTGGTCATGTCGGCCATCTCTCAACACAAGAGTGGACATCAAACTAATATGAAATCCATTATCTTCCTTTATCTTTTAGGAACATTCTTAGCCGCAGTTGTAGCGGTTGCTGCAAGCTTTATATTTCCGGTAACCTTAACACTGGCAGCGGGCGCTAAGGATGTGACGCCTCCTGGAGGGGTTGTCGAGGTTCTTAAAGCATTACTGATGAATGTTGTTGATAACCCAGTAAAAGCACTTTTTAATGCCAACTATATCGGTATATTGGCTTGGGCGTTAGTTCTCGGCACTGCTTTAAAAAATGCGCCAGATACTACAAAAACGGTGATTTCCAATTTTTCAGATGCCTTAACCCTAATGGTTAGATGGGTCATAAAGTTCGCGCCATTAGGTATTATGGGTCTCGTCTTTGATTCTATTGCAACAAGTGGACTCGGGGTCTTACTCAGCTATGGACAATTACTTGCAGTTCTAATTGGTTGTATGGTCTTTATCGCTCTTGTTGTCAATCCGATTATTGTGTATCTAAATATTCGCCAAAACCCATACCCACTTGTTTTTAGGTGCTTAAGAGAAAGTGGTATTACGGCATTCTTTACACGTAGCTCAGCGGCAAACATTCCTGTAAATATGACCTTATGTGAAAATCTAGGTTTAGATAAGGATACGTATTCGGTATCCATTCCATTAGGTGCTACCATCAATATGGCTGGTGCAGCTGTAACCATTAGTGTTATGACCCTTGCAGCGGTTCACACACTTGGCATTCAGGTGGATATAGGTACAGCATTAATCCTCAGCGTATTGGCAGCTATAAGCGCTTGCGGTGCTTCAGGCGTAGCTGGTGGTTCGCTATTACTGATTCCTCTGGCAGCTAGTCTATTCGGGATTCCGAATGATATTGCGATGCAGATAGTTGGGGTAGGCTTTATCGTAGGTGTTTTACAAGACTCTTTCGAAACGGCACTTAACTCATCCACGGACGCACTTTTCACAGCATCCGCTGAATTTGCTAAATGGCGTAAAGAAGGAAAAGCTATCATTATTAATAAATAGCAACTAAATCACAATCATTGTTTTTACGCTATCACAGTTTATAGTCTGCGCTAGAGGGCTTTCTCTTTAAAAAAAGACCTCAACGGACTTAAAGCCAATTGAGGTCAAAACTATTTATAACTTGAATCAAAAATATTGTTTAACCGCCCGCCATTAGGTGTATGGCTTTTACTTTGTCTCCATCTTCAATAATCGTTGAAGCATAATCCTCTGGGGAAATAATCTTGTCATTGACATAGACAATAATACGTGGATAGGTGAACGTTTTAAGTTTTAAAAGTTCTTGTACCGTAAGCCCTTCCTGCCATTCGCATTCCCTGTTGTTTAGCTTAATCAAGTCATCACCTACATATTCTTTTCAACGACTTCAAGGAGTTCCGGTAAATCCATCTCTAATTCCCGAAGCTTTTCGACGGTGGGCACGCCATCCATGGTCCAGCCCCTGCGTTTGTAGACTGCGTCGGTGAGCTTTTCGTACTGACTTTCACGATAGTCTCTCATGACCTTTATCTTTTCTTCAGTCGACTTACCTGTCGTGTCATAGTCAAGCAGCTCAGTGAGTTGCTTGTCATAACGCTCCTGCCTTGATACATATTCCTCAACAGTCACTGGCCCCATGGCTCGGTAAGGAAGTTTATCATGAACCCTCTTCCCAAAGCCCATTCGGATGTTAAAGATTCTCTGGAAATTGTAGACCCGTTCTGATTGACGGATTAGTTCATGTTTATCAATAGCCTTACCAGTAACCGCATTAAATATATCGACATAATTTTGAACATGTTCAGGGATTTTCGCCGGTTCGTCCGTCAACTTGTTGTCTGCAGGGGCGATATCATTCCAGGGCAGTTTGCAAAGACCGTTTAAGCCAAACCAAGTTCTAAACATTGGGTAATAGTGAAGGGCTTCGGCTTTATCTTCGAAGGTTGGAATCTGATTATTCACCATATCCATGAAGATCAGCCAAGCTTCATCGTGTTGAGGTCCTTTGTTCGTCAGGCCGTATCCGCCTTGTTGCGCTAAGGATTCCTTGGGCAAGTATTCGGAAAACTCAAGACCCTTTTGTTCCATACCAATGTCAAACAGAAACTGCGGATCTGCCCCAAATTCTTTGGCAAGGTAGGCCTTCATTTTACGGATTCCCAGGCCAGCAATCTTGCCGAAGCCCACACCCTGAGACATTTGGTGGAGGAGTTCTAAGGATGCTTCCGTATTTCCGAAGTTAAGTTCCAAACCCCCGGTGCGTTCTTGATTGAGAATCCCATTTTCATAGCACTCCATGACAAAGGCAGTAAGAGTTGCATAAGAAATCGTATCAATGCCATAGGTGTCACAGTAAAAGTTTAGCTCTAAGATCGCATCAGGATCGAAGATGCCACAATTTGAACCCAGACCCGCAGCGTTTTCATACTCGGGGCCATCGATTGTCACTTTTTGACCTTTGTAAGGACCTGTTTTCAGTTCAAAGTGATCGGCGGCTTTCGCGCAGGCCATACTGCAACCATGCCAGCAACCATCCGGAGAATTCTGGGTTACCTTGGAGATGAAAACATCTGAGGCAATTTTGAAGGTATCTTTATGAGCACCAAATTTATAATTATGAGTCGGCAAAAGATCATACTGATCCATGACTTCAATGATATTAGCGGTCCCTATTTTACGCATCCGGTTCTGAGCATTATCCAGATCGTGAATTTCTTTATGCAGCTTGATCCCCGTTTTGTTCAGAGTGAGCTGGTCAACAGGGTGGTTTAGATTGCCCTTAACCCCCGCAAATTTTATCACTACCGCTTTAATATGCTTATCTCTAAAAACTGTCCCGATGCCACCTCTGCCAGCCTGCTTCAAACGAATACCTTTGCGACGCACGTCATAGAAGGTGAAGTTTAAAAGCCCAATATTTGTATGCTCGGCACCAGACCCAGTAGAAATCACGGCGATATTCCGCCTGTCTTCTTCGTTATCTGCGTACTTTTCCGTCAGTTGTCCCCCAAGAATATGAGTGTCTGATGTCTCTCCGTGCGCTTCCTCAATGGAGATCGTTCCCTTGTTGCCGTCAATGAAAATAATCACATCTTTATCTGCTTTGCCCTGAAGTTCAATGGCATCGAAGCCGGCAAATTTGAGGAAGGGACCAAAGTAACCGCCAGCGTTGCTGTCGATTGGCATATTAGTCAGTGGAGATAGTGTGACCACTAGGGATTTTCCAGAGCCAGGATATTGAGTAATTCCGCCAACTGGACCACTTGAAATGATAATTTCATTTTCTGGATCATTCCACTTTGTCGATTCAGTCACTGCCTGCCACAAGTAATAGAGACCAAAGCCCTTTCCACCGATGAATTTGTCTTTCATCAAGGGGGTTACAGGCTTTTCCTTAATCTTATAGCTCCCGACGTTAATATAAAGTGTGCGATTCGTATATCCTCTGTCAAGAACCCCTAAATCATAGCTATATTCTTTAAGAAAGGGTTGACCCGTTTGATTGTTTTCTAGCTCCATGTTCTTTCCCCCTAAGCTTCTTCCGAAATATAAATTGCATGGGTCGGACAGACTTTCGAACACTGGCCACAAGCGACACATTTGAACGGTTCCAAAAGATCTCCGTGCATTTTCATGGCCAGCTCTGGGCAGAAACCGACACACATAAAACAACCCACACAGATTTTTTTATTGATTCGAACGATCCCGTTTTTGTCCCGACTAATGGCCGCTACAGAACAGACATCGATACATTCACCACATTGGGTACAGACATTAATTGTTTTATCTTTAATTCTAATACATGATTTCTCTTGATTTACTTCCTTAAAATAGGTTTTAGAACAAGCTTCTTCGCATTCTCCACACCCTATGCATAAAGAGTCATTCTTTGCTAAAAGTTTCAAGTTTTCCACCTCCATATCACTATTAATGATTAATACTTCGCTCTTAGACCACAGCAGGTTCTAGTAACAGTTCTCCTCTGCGGAAACGGTCCAAACCAAATCGTGCAATCGGCATGAAACTCTCTTGACCGAGAATCTTCTGGGCCAAAAGAACGGCCGTCTGGGGACCAACCATGAAGCCATGACCACTGAAGCCTGCGGCCACCCACATCCCTTTAGCCTCTGGAATTTCGTCCAAGATCGGATTGGCATCCGGGCTCATATCATAAAGACCTGACCACTGGCGGACAACTCGTAGGTTCTTTAATAGAGGCAAGACTGTGGTCGCTTGACGAGCGACATCCTCTAAAAACTCCCAGCTGGAGTTAATGTTGAAATCCTTGGGTTCGTGGGGGTCACCTACGCCCATGATAAAGCTTCCATGAGGGGTCTGTTGACAGTATAAACGATGATGGAGGGAGATAACCATTGGCCCCTGACAAGGCTCAACTGGTTCAGTTACCAGAGCCTGGTGCCGCTGGGGATAGAGAGGTAGTTCAAAGCCTGCCATTTTACAAATCGTGCCTGCTGCGTAACCGCAAGCATTAATCACGATCGGGGTATCAATATCCCCTTTAGTCGTCTGCACGGCCGTAACCTTACCGTTTTCCTTTTTGATACCGGTGACAGTGGTATAAGTCTCGAATTTAACCCCCAGCCGACTGGCTGCTTTATAGTAGGCATCCACCACATGAAAGGGGTTGGCATGTCCGTCCGTCTGACAGAAGGTGGCACCGACCAGTCCATTAATATTCAGGTGGGGTACAATCTCCTGAGCTTCTTGGGGGGTAATCATTTTGGTTGGAATTCCTAGACTGTGCTGCACTGCGACATTCTTTTTATACTGGTTCCATTCACCCTGCGTGTAGGAAACCATCAGGTAACCGCCTTGCTTGAATTCGATATCCCGATCGTATTCCAGTTCTTCGTTCATACCCTCAAAACGTTTGACACTGTCCCGGGCAAGAATGGCGTTGGTTTCTGTTCCCCACTGTTGACGAACGCCCGCACCGCACCGACCCGTTGCTCCTGAAGAAAGAAACTGTTTTTCAATCACTACAATATCCTTCACCCCACGGATGGCCAGCTCATAAGCCACTGAGCAACCAATAATCCCGCCCCCGATAATTACAACGTTAGCTACTTTTTGCACGTTATTCACCCCCCGCAAACGTTCCCAGTTTGACTGGCTTTACAGGTGCACGGAAGGTAGGCATTAAAACATCTCCTACAGGAATTCCGTAGGCCTTGGCTAGCTCTTGGGCAATTAGCATCCGACAGGTACGTCCCTGACAGGGACCCATTCCTGCACGGATAACCCGTTTAATTTCATCAATCGTGCGGTAACCTTGGCTAATTAGCGATTTAATTTCATCTAAAGTGATGTCCTCACATCGGCAGACGATCGTTTCCTTAGTTTGCATGTCGAATCCCTCCCAAACGAATCCCTCGCACGTCCATGGCTAGATCTTTGGGAACGACCAACCAAATTGTGTAAGTCTTATTTTTCTGGCCGCCCGACTGAACTTTGTGGACATTAAAGGTGCCGAGTTCTTCCCCGGCCCTATTTAAACCTACCACTTTTTCACCGACTTGAGGAACTGGAGCATATTCAAAGGGAATCCTGACAATCGCTTCCGTAGCACTGTAGGTAGCATCTACGATGAAGATGGCTAGCCCTGGGCAACGACTAAGACAGACACCGCAGCCGTTACACTGATTAAAATCTAGTTTCGGTAAGTTATTTATATCTTCCATCGGCTGAATTGCCCCTTGCTTGCAGGCTTCTGTGCAGGGGTTACAGGGAATCTCCTGAAAGCATTCAATGATGGCTACAGGACCTTTATTAAATCGTTCCTCAGAAGGAGAAACTGTTTTAACATCCTCAGCGGTCGGAATTCCAGTCTTGTTTAACATGCTGCTCCCCCCTTGTCCATCAGTTTTATAATCCCTTTTAATGTCTTTTGGCCCGCAGGACCCGCACGAAGTTCGCTTAACTCAGCTAAAGCTTCCGCTTGAAGCTTCGGGGCCACATCATTGCCATACCCTAGACTGTAAGCAGCACAAATACCGGCCAAACGACCTTCCACCATGGCTGAACTCGCTTCTTCAACTCCACTGACGTCCCCGGCAACATAAAGCCCCAAGCGGGTGGTTTCTAAGTATTTATTTCTAAGGGGCACATGCCCAGAAAGTTCGGGCACGTATTTCATCTGACAGTCCGCTTGGAAGCAGAGCTCGGTTAGCGGGCTTAAACCTACAGCCAGGCAGATGACATCCACCTTAAGATCTTGCTCAGTCCCAGGAATCAACTGCCACTGCTCGTCAAGCTTACCAATAACGGCCCCTTCAACACTTTCCTGACCGTAAGCTTCAATAATCGTATGGGATGTTAAAATCGGAACTCCGGCGCGTCGAATCTTAGAAGCATGGACTAAATAGCCTCCAATAGTCGGCGCCGCTTCAATAATCCCGGCAACTTCGACTCCTGCCTGCAGCAATTGGTAGGAGACAATTAATCCAATATTGCCCGCGCCAATCATAAGCACGCGCTGTCCCGGGACAATACCGTAAACATTCATCAAGGTTTGTACAGCTCCAGCCCCATAGATGCCGGGCAGATCATTATTAGGAAATGCAATCATTTTCTCGGAAGCACCGGTGGCCACAATAATTTTTTCCGGATTGATTTTAAGATGTTTACCTTGCCCTTCAGCAGTGACGACTCCATCTTCATAAATCCCCAGAGCGGTCGTCTCGTTCCACACTTCAACCTTAGGATTCTTTTCACACTGCTCAATCAAGAAATTGCCAATCTGGTAACCACGGTCACCAGCATACTGTTTTTTAGACCCGAAGAATTTATGCGTCTGTTTGACCAATTGTCCACCCGGTTTATCGTCCCGTTCTAGAACAAGAACGCTGGCACCTAAGTCAGCTGCTGCAGAGGCAGCACTCAGTCCGGCCGGTCCACCTCCAATGATCAAGATCTCTATCTCTTTCACTTTAGGCACCCCTTTCCTTGCTGAGTTTCCACCCGCATACCGGATTTTAATTTTTCTACACAGATCCTAACATTAGGCTCGCCATTAACAACCATCAGACAAGACGAACAATTTCCGATCGCGCAGAAGAGACCCCTGGGTCGGTGCATTGTTTGGCTGTGACCTAAAACTCTAACCCCTACTGCATGCAAGGCCGCCGCTATGGTCTCACCTTCAAAACCTTTAAGTTCTTGCCCGTCGTAAAAGAAGGTAACTTCTTCGCCACGCTTAAAGTCTAAAATTGGATGTTCGGTGATTCTCATTAAACTCACTCCCCTAGTTATGTAAATACCCTTATGTAGTATAGTTGGGAAATCCATCGAGACCCTTAACCTACATGAATAGTTGCAATTTTTGTTCCATATTTACGACAACTTTCATGTAATTACTATAGAAGTGAACCCTTCTGCTTAATTACATCGTGCCTTCAAATACGAAGGCCCAGTAAACAGCCATTTACCAACTCTATCGCCTATCTAAAACGGCAGCAATTAAGGGCAACAATTAAGAGCAAGAACAAGAAACAATTCAGATTTTTTTCCAAAATAACAAAAAAACTCCCCTCAGGGAGTTATGATTTTCATATAGGTTGCTTCTTCGTAGGAAACAACCTAAAAAAATATGTCCAATTATCTGACACCTGTCTAATTATCTGACAGGTGTTTAACATTGCACGAATGGATAATTTAACATTGCTCGGATAGATAAGAGAGATTATTTCATCTCAAATTTCTTCATTTTGTAGTATAACGTACTGCGCGGTACCCCTAATTTCCTAGCTGCTTTTGATTTATCCCCACTACAGCCTTTCAGGGCTTGAAGGATAATTTCCCGTTCTGCACGGTCTGTGATTTCATTAAGGGAAGACTCTTCAGAGACTATTGGAATATAGTTTTGAAAGCGGATAGTTTCTGGAAGGTGCTCCTCCAAGATCAAATCCTCTTCCGCCAGGATGACCATTCGTTCCACTACATTTCTCAATTCCCGTACATTTCCGGGCCAGGGGTAATTGAGCATGGACGGCATCACTTCCGGAGCCATCTGGACGAGATCACGATCTTGCTGTAAACAGAATTCCCGGATAAACAGATAAATCAGATCCAGAATATCCTCTTTGCGCTGGCGAAGTGGAGGAATCTCTATGCCAACAACATTAATTCGATAATAGAGGTCTTTCCTGAAAGAACCTTCGCGGATCATTTGTTCTAAATCTCGATGAGTGGCAGCAATGACACGGACATCCACTTCCACTAGGTCATTACCTCCGACCCTATAAAAACACTTATTCTGAAGGACCCGCAGAAGCTTTACTTGCATTTCAAGCGGCATTTCCCCGATCTCATCGAGAAAAACTGTCCCCTTGTGGGCGGCTTCAAATTTGCCCTGTCGCCCTTGTCGATCAGCCCCAGTAAAAGCTCCAGACTGATAACCAAATAACTCGCTTTCAAATAAAGAAGCAGGAATAGCCCCACAGTTAATAACTACAAAGGGGTTGTTGCGTCGGGAACTCTCCTTATGAATTGCCTCTGCAAACAGCTCTTTTCCTGTCCCACTCTCTCCTCGTATCATCACGGCAGCATTGGTATTCGCCACTCGGCGAGCCAGATTGACGGTTTTTTGAAGTCCTTTGCTATGCCCCGCTATTTCTGAAAAAGCAGTATCTGGGCGATTTATCTTGGTGATCTCCTTCTTAAGTTGTCGCACCTCAGAACTTGCTTTGGATAATTCATTATTTAAGAGAACGATTTCCGTGATATCTTTTTCCGCGCAGACACTGCCTATGACTTCATCTCCACAGGTAATTGACGAAGCATTGATCAAGACATGAGTTCCGGGGAGAGGTTGATGATAATTTTCTCGTATAACTTTCTTTTTTGGCAAATCTGTATTAATAACATGGGTAACAACTAGGCTGGAAAAGAAATTCTGGATATCTTCTCCAATAATAGTTTCTCCTGCAATCCCGTAAAGATCTTCCGCTTTTTTGTTCCAACCGATCACCGTATTGTTTTGATCAATGACCGTCACTGCATCATTCACTGTATCCATAAGAATTGAGATGGAGCTGCTCAACTGCTTGATTTCCTCCCAGATTAGAGAGGTTAATATAGACGGTTCAATAACCCCTTGTGGGACTTTTTCAGAATCCAGCAGGACCGCAGTTTCCCCCGGATGGAATTTGATAGCCTCCATTAACGCCTGGAAGGTTCCTGAAAGAGGGTACGAAAAACCCAACAATGTCCGTTCTTGACCCACTTTTAAGGGAAATATCACTTGCCAGACTTCAGCAGATTCCGCTTGAAGGAACACGACCGGTTTACATTCCATTTTGACATAGATTTCCCGCCATATGTCAGTGGGTTCAATCGTCGTTACTGGTTTAATCATCATATCTTCCAGTTTCCAATCATTACTGAAAGCTCTAAACACTGTTGTCTCCTCCAAACGGTTAAAATCAAAATGCAATTAAACTATCCTGTTCAATTGCACTTAATTATATCATTTTTAAACGTTATATACTGAAATATTTACAACGATTTATCAACTACCCTTTCCTTTAACCTCCATAGTTGAATCATTTCTTTCTCAAACATAGGGCGCATAATCCACTAAATTTTTTAGGATCGGCCTATCTCCACATACTTTGCAAGTTGTCCGGGCAGCGATCTCTACTTTTCTAAATTCCATATCTGCGGCATCAAAAACCAACAATTTCCCGGTTAAGAGTTCTCCTATTCCCAGTAAATATTTAATAGCCTCCGTTGCCTGAATACTACCGATGATCCCTGGTATAACACCTAAAACCCCCTTTTCTTCAGGGTCAGGAGACGCTATGTCCGGAGGAGGATTCAAAAATACGCAGCGATAACAAGGGCCTTTGCCCGGAACATACGTCATCGTCTGTCCGTTCAGTCGCATAACTCCAGCATGGGAAAAGGGTTTTTGCAAAAGAACACAGGCATCATTAATCAGAAATTTTGCTGAAAAATTATCCGTCGCATCAATTACAAAATCGTACTCTTGATCCTTAATGATGTCCGATATATTAGCGGAGTTAATCCATTCTTCATACGTGACAACCTCCACATCCGAGTTTAAACGTTCGATTGTTTCTTTTCCTGATATCACTTTTAACCTACCAAGATCATTATTAGAGTGGATAATTTGTCGCTGTAGATTGGATAATTCAACAACATCAGGATCAACAAGTCCGATTGTTCCTATCCCGGCAGCCGCAAGATACATGGCCGCTGGTGAACCGAGTCCTCCTGCACCAATAATCAGAACTTTAGAACTTAGTAATTTTGATTGCCCTCCGACTCCTACTTCTTTTAAGATAATCTGTCTGGCATATCTCTCCTGTTGTTGTTTTGTTAAATTCATAATTGTTCCCTCCACACATGACCTCAGACATTTGATGCAGAATTAAGCATCCACCATGAGGGTCATATTGTCCCGATGAACCACTTCTTCGCCATCAAAGTCCGGAATGAGTTGGTGTAGTTTTTCGGAATGTAACCCTTTCACCATCTGTACTTCATCATGGCTTAATTCGACGACCCCTCTGGCGATTTCCTCTCCCCGCAAATTAATAATCCGAACGATTTCTTTGCGTTCCCAAGTTCCCTCAGCAGAGACGATTCCTTTGGCTAGCAAACTCTTGCCTTCATTTATAAGCGCCTTAGCTGCTCCATCATCGATCCTAATACTTCCCTCAGATAGTCCCGCATAAGCTATCCAACGTTTTCTACCTGCCAGACGATGCTTTGCCGGTTGAAAATAAGTTCCTTCAGGGCCCAGACCTTCAGTTATATTGACTAGTTCTCTGAGTCGTGTAAAATTCAATAAAAGCATACCAATTCCAAAACGAGTAGCAATCTTGGCTGCTCTCAATTTCGTGACCATTCCTCCGGTCCCCAATAGGCTCCCTGCCCCACAAGCCATACTTTCGACCGCCGAAACCTCAGTCACTTCGTTAATAAGTTGAGCTGCTAGATCCTTTTTGGGGTTGCCGGTATACAAGCCGTCCACATCCGTCAGAATAACTAATAAATCCGCTCCCACAAGCCCTGCCACCAAAGCCGAGAGGGTATCATTGTCTCCAAAACAGAGTTCATCCACCGCTACGGTGTCATTTTCATTAATAATCGGGATTACTTGTAAACGCAATAATTTTTCCAGTGTATTTTGGGCGTTGCGATAGTGTGACGCTTGGGCTAAATCTATGCGCGATAAAAGAACTTGAGCCCCTACCATACCATGCCGTTCCAGATTTCGGGCATACCTTTCGATGAGTACCCCTTGCCCTACAGCCGAAACCGCTTGTTTGCCCGCTAAATCTCGAGGACGAGCGTGGAGCCCTAATTGTCCCATGCCAGCAGCTACCGCACCTGAAGTAACAATAATGCACTCCACATTTTTTTGCTTCAGAGCAGCGACCACTGAGACGATTTCGGAGATCGCGTGGTCATCTAAACCGCCTTGCGGATGATTCAAACTGCTACTCCCTATTTTCAAGACAACCCGATGAACCTCAGTTAATGTCACTCTGAATACTCCCCTTCCAAATCTTCTGCACGCCGAGCACAGGCTTTCGCAGCTTTCAGAACGGTTTGCGTTAATCCATCATCTGTAAAAACATTGATGGCAGCATAAGTCGTTCCATTGGGAGAGGTCACTTCCTCACGCAGTCTCCCCGGGGATTTATCACTCTCAGCTATCATTTTCCCTGCCCCAATCAAGGTTTCAAGCACTAAAACCTCTGCTTCCTCTTCACTTAGCCCTAATTCAATTCCTGATTTTATTAAACTCTCTGCAAAAAGATAAAAATAAGCCGGTCCGCTTCCGCTAATGGCCGTTAACGCATTGATATTTTTTTCCGGGACCCACATGATCCGCCCCGTAGCCGAAAAGATCTTCTCCCCCATTTCAGCCTGTTCCTCCGTGACATTATCCCCTCGCACCAATCCAGTCATCGAATGCAACACCGCAGTCGAAGTATTCGGCATCGCCCGAATCACCGCAACCCCTGGTAAGTATTTATAGAAGAGCTTTAAGGGAACACCCGCTGCCACACTAATCACCAGCTTATCCCGTAAAGAATAATTTGCTAGCTCTTTAATCACACCTTGAACATCCTTGGGCTTCACCGCAATAATCACGACCCGTGACTTTTCCACAAGATCCATTAACGGAGTCGCTATAACCCCATACCGATCAGCCAACCCCTGAAGACGCCCCTGATTCGAACGATTCGTCACGCGAATCTCAATCTCCTTGTTCGTCCTCTTGAGACCACTAATCATAGCCTCCGCAATATTTCCCCCACCAATAAAACCAATAGCCTGAGTCATTCTCTACACCCTTTCAAAACCCTTTAACTTGTTAAAGTATAAAACCAGATTAAGTTGCACTAACTTTTACATGCCTTTAGTAGCATGCCACACTCAACAAAATCTAAATAAGAAACTCACATTAAACCTATTACACTCTTGAAGCGTAAAAAGGCCCCTCTCATCCTTATATCAAGGACGAAAGAAGCCTTCCGCGGTACCACCTTTATTGCAATGCCAACTCAATGTTGCCGGGTCAACCCAACAACATTCCTCATAACGGTGGAAACCGACCGATTCATCATCAGCGCATCACGACTGGGGTTCTGATACCGGGGACGGAAAAACTCTCAGCCATTGTTTCTCTCTCTGGGCACCACCGTCTACCATACTAGGTCGATCTTTTGCTTTTTCATTATCTAATTGATTATACTCTATCTCACTCGTTTACGAAATTCAAGTGGAATTGTAAAAAATCCCAAATCTTCTTAGGCCTCATAAAACTCTCTACTTGAGTGCTTCTACGACAGCATTGCCCATTTCCCGAGTTCCTAACACTGTATCTCCTGGTTTCGCTAAATCAGGAGTTCTATACCCCTCTTGTAAAACACGTTCAACTGCTCGCTCGATCATCTGAGCCTCTTCCTCTAACCCAAAGGAGTAACGCAGCATTAACGCACCCGATAGAATTGTAGCCAAGGGGTTAGCAATGTTCTGACCGGCAATATCCGGTGCTGAACCATGGGATGGCTCATAGAGTCCTTTAGACCCATTTAAGCTTGCCGAAGGAATCATTCCAATCGAGCCCAGTAACATCGATGCTAAATCTGTCAGGATATCTCCGAACATATTCTCCGTCACGATCACATCAAATTGCGCGGGCCAGCGAACCAATTGCATCGCTGCGTTATCCACATACATATGACTCAATTCCACCTCTGGGAAACCTTTGGCAACCTCAATCGTTATCTCACGCCAAAAGCGCGAGGACTCTAAGACATTCGCTTTATCGACGGAACAAAGCCTTCCTCTGCGCTTGGAAGCCATTTGGAAGCCTAGTTCTACAATACGGCGAATTTCCTCCTCTGTATAAACCAACGTATCAAAAGCGCTCTTAGGATTTGTGCCTCTACCTTTCTCTCCGAAGTAGAGTCCACCTGTCAATTCACGTAAAACCACCAGATCAACATTTTCAACCACCTCAGTGCGAAGGGTCGAAGAATCCACTAACATCGGGAGCATTTTGATAGGACGAATATTCGCAAAAAGTCCCAACCCCTTGCGAATCGGCAGTAACCCACCCAACTCTGGGCGTTGTGGTGCCGGCAGGTTATCCCACTTAGGTCCTCCTACAGAACCCATTAAAACGGCGTCTGCGGCCTTAGCTGCAGCTAGAGTTTCGTCAGGCAAAGCCTTTCCTGCCGCATCAATAGCGGCTCCACCAATTAACCCATATTCGAAACTCAGCTGGGTCGGTCGACCTTTTAACACTGCTTCTAAAACCTTAACCGCTTCCGGCGTAATTTCTAAGCCTATACCATCTCCAGGCAGAACTAAAACCTTAGGCATTCTTACTCCTCCCTTTTACGTAAGGAATAAGCCCACCTGCTTCAATCAAATCCTGCATAAACGGAGGAAAAGAACGAGCTTGAAACTGTTTAGAAGTCGTCCGGTTCTCAATGATACCCATTGCCAGATCGACTTCGATTTCATCCCCTATAGAAATTCCCGCAACAGCTTCCGGGCACTCCATAATGGGCAAACCAATATTTAAGGCATTGCGGTAAAAAATCCGTGCAAACGATTCGGCAATCACCACTTTAATGCCACAAGCCTTAATGGCGATCGGAGCATGTTCACGTGAGGAACCACAGCCAAAGTTTTTTCCACCAACCATGATATCTCCAACTTGTACTTCCTGAGCAAATCCAGTCCCAGCGTCTTCCATGCAGTGGGCTGCCAGATGCTCAGGAGTGGATTTATTTAAATAACGGGCAGGCAAAATGACATCCGTATCAATGTCATGCCCAAACTTCCATGCTTTTCCCAATTTAAGATACCTCCTCCGGATGAGCAATTTGCCCTTTAATCGCCGATGCTGCCGCAACAGCTGGATTAGCTAAGTAGATTTCGCTCTCAACATGACCCATACGTCCCACAAAATTCCGATTTGTGGTAGAAACAGCCCGCTCGCCTTTTGCCAAAATACCCATGTGTCCACCCAGACAAGGACCACACGTCGGCGTGCTTACTGCCGCACCAGCCTCAATCAACGTCTCAATAATTCCTTCACGCATAGCCTCGCGCATGATGGTTTGGGTTCCCGGGAAAACCAAGAGCCGAATTTCAGGGTGAACCTTCTTGCCACGCAAGATATCTGCAGCAAGTCGTAAATCTTCCAGTCGACCGTTCGTACAAGAACCGATCACAACCTGATCAATTTTAATTCCACTGGCTTCCTGAACAGATTTCGCATTTTCCGGAGAGTGCGGGAAAGAAACTTGGAGCGGGATTTCTGACACATCAAACTCTTGGATATCCATGTAATGGGCGTCTTTATCACTATAGAGCAAAGGATACGAACGACGAGCTCTCCCTTCGAGATAAGCAAAGGTTTTTTCATCGGGAGCAATGATTCCATTTTTAGCACCGGCTTCAATCGCCATATTGCAGATCGTAAAACGATGATCCATCGATAAAGCGGAGATACCGTCTCCTGTAAATTCCATGGCACGATAGCGTGCCCCATCTACACCGAGTTTCCCGATCAGATATAAAATGAGATCCTTGCCTCCGACCCATTTTTGAAAATTCGTTCCGCGGAAAATAAATTTCATGGATTCTGGAACACGAAACCAAGCTTCACCGGTGGCTAATCCTGCAGCCAAATCTGTACTGCCAACCCCAGTTGCAAACGCACCAACAGCTCCATAAGTACATGTATGGGAATCTGCTCCTATGATGAGGTCACCTGGCAGAGTTAGGCCCTGTTCTGGAAGCAGGCAATGTTCAATTCCCATGCGTCCGACTTCAAAATAATGCTCAATCTCGTGATTCCGAGCGAAATCGCGCATTACCTTGCACTGTTCAGCCGATAAAATATCCTTGTTGGGAGCAAAATGATCCGGAACAAGAGCAACCTTTTTAGAATCAAACACCTTATCAGTACCAAACTTTTGAAACTCCTGAATGGCCACTGGACCTGTTACATCATTGGCTAGGACCAGATCCAGTTTCGCCGTGATCAATTGGCCTGGAATCACTTCTTCCAACCCAGCATGTTGGGCTAAAATCTTTTCTGAGATTGTCATCGACATGGCTCTTACTCCCTCCTTTAGCTCGCATTCTTCTCACGTATCGTAATCCAGCCTCGAACAAACGCCCGGTTAACCGCTTGAAGATAGCCGCGCACACTGGCTTCGATAATGTCCGTGCTTACCCCACGACCGCCCACGAGATTATCTCCAAACTTGACAGTCACCGCTACCTCTCCTTGCGCATCTTCTCCCCCATCAAGGGCTTGCAAGGAATAATGACTCAACGTTCCTTTGGTGCCTAAAACTTTATCGATGGCCTTAAAGGCAGCATCGACCGGTCCATCGCCACATGCTGCATCCTCTAATCGTTGCCCTTGATACATAAGGCCAATCGTAGCAGTGGGCACCATATGTGTTCCGCTGGAGACCTGTAAATAGTCTAAAAGGATTTGATCTGCCTTCTCTTTTTGCACCTCTGCAAGAGAAAATAGATCGGCGGTTGTCACTTCGCGTTTTCGATCTGCTAATTGTTTGAACCGAGCAAAAACGTCTTCAAAATGATCTTCTGCTAAATCAAGGCCCAACTCCGTCATCCGTTGATGAACCGCATGCCTACCGGAATGTTTTCCTAAGACAATAGACTCTACATCCATCCCTATGACGCTCTGGGACATGATTTCATAGGTTGATCGTTCCTTTAGCACTCCATCTTGATGAATTCCCGATTCATGGGCAAAAGCGTTCTTCCCGACAATGGCTTTATTATGCTGAATCACCATACCGGTTAAACGACTTACCAATTGACTCGTTCTAGCGATTTCTGTCGTTACTATATCTGTTTCTACACTGTACTGGTCCCTACGAGTACGCAGAGCCATGACAAGTTCTTCTAGTGCTGCATTTCCAGCCCGTTCTCCAATTCCATTGACGGTGCACTCTAGTTGATGTACCCCTACCCCAACTGCGGCCAGAGAATTAGCCACTGCTAGACCTAAATCATTATGACAGTGAACACTGACTTTGACTTTCTCAATGCCGCTTGTGCGTTGCATGACCGCTCGGATAAATGCGGCAAATTCTTCGGGTGTTGAATATCCGACAGTATCTGGTATGTTTAGCACGGTGGCCCCGGCTTTGATGACCCCGGAAAAGACTTTCCCCAGAAAATCAACGTCACTGCGCGAGGCATCTTCAGCACTAAACTCGATATTATCTACTTTTGATTTCGCCAATCGAACGGCCTCAATGGCTTGTTCTAGAACTTCATCAGGGGACTTTTGCAGCTTATGAAGCATATGGATCGGGGAGGTGGCAATAAAGGTATGAATGCGCGGGGACGCCCCATCCGAGAGCGCTTGCCATGCACATTCAATATCTTTGGCATTAGCCCGGGCAAGGGCCGCCACACTCACATTTCTAACTTCCTGCGCAATCCGACGTACTCCCTCAAAATCCCCTGGTGAAGCTATTGGGAATCCTGCTTCGAGAACGTTAACACCGAGCTTAGCTAATTGATGAGCAATTTGCAATTTTTCATCGGCGTTAAGCGCCACTCCCGGAGATTGTTCACCATCTCTAAGCGTAGTATCAAAGATCTCGATCCGACGCATTACTTTAACTTCCTTCCGATACCTTTACTGTAAAGCATTATTGCAAAAAGAGTACTTTAGCGTCTACTTTACTCGTGCTTTTTCAACCAGCTCATCATTCCTCTGAGTTGTTCGCCAACCTTCTCGATCGGATGATTTGCTTCGTTACGGGTCATAGCGTTAAAGGCTGGACGATTTGCTTGGTTCTCCAATAACCAGGCTTTAGCAAACCGACCGTCTTGGATTTCTTCGAGCACGCGTTTCATCTCTTTGCGGGTTTCTTGGTTAACGATTCGTTTACCGACCGTCATATCTCCATATTGAGCCGTATCGGAAACAGAATATCTCATCCAACTCATGCCACCTTCATACATTAAGTCGACGATGAGTTTTAGTTCGTGTAAACATTCAAAATAGGCAATTTCCGGCTGATAGCCTGCCTCTACTAAGGTGTCAAAGCCTGCTTTAACGAGTTCTGAGGCCCCTCCACACAAGACTGCCTGTTCTCCGAATAAGTCGGTTTCGGTTTCCTCGCCGAAAGTCGTTTCTAGAACGCCCGCCTTGGTGGATCCAATTCCTTTAGCATAGGCAAGGGCTAATTCTTTAGCTTTTCCAGTAGCATCTTGATGAACTGCGATTAGAGATGGAACTCCAGCTCCTTCCGTATAGGTGCGGCGAACCAGATGTCCCGGGCTTTTCGGAGCCACCATAAAGACATCCACATCGCTGGGAGGAACGATTTGTCCGAAGTGAATATTAAAACCATGGGAAAAGACGAGTGCCTTTCCTGAGGTTAAATGCTGTTTAATTTCTGCATAATAGACTTTACTTTGTGTCTCATCAGGAAGTAGGATTTGAATCACGTCTGCGCGTTTAGCAGCCTCTTCCACTGTCATAACCTCAAAGCCTGCAGCTTGGGCACGCGCTGTACGAGCACTTCCGGGACGAAGACCAATCACAACGTTAAGACCAGAATCTTTAAGGTTTTGAGCTTGGGCATGCCCTTGGCTCCCATATCCCATTACTGCAATGACCTTACCTTTTAATAACTCCAGATTTGCGTCTACCTCATAATACATTTTCGCCATTTTTCTATAACTTCCTTTCAACTGTAAGTCTTTCTATCAATAGGCCATAGGCCAACTATAGTATACTACATTCACATAATCTATCTCTAGGCATCCGAGCGCAAAATTGCAATCTTGCCAGTTCGAACCAATTCAAGTAATCCATAGGGTCGAACTGCATGAACAAAGGCATCAATTTTTGGAATATCACCCGTTAACTCCACCGTTATATTGGTTCTACCCATATCTACAACTCGTCCTCGAAAAATATCGACCGTCTGAAGAACCGCGGATCGAGTTTCTGTGCTAACTTCCACGCGAATTAAGGACAACTCTCGAGCAACCACGCTCTCCCCGGTTAAGTCGGTCACTGAGTGTACAACTACCAGTTTACTAAGCTGATTCCTCACTTGCTCAATGATTTGGTCATCCCCATTAACAACGATTGTCATTCTTGATAATTCAGGATCTTCCGTCTGACAGACCGTGAGACTATCGATGTTATAACCCCGACGCGCGAACAACCCAGCCACCCGAATCAGAACGCCCGGATGATTTTCCACAACAACCGCAAGCGTATGCAACATAATATTACCTCACTATCATTTCAGTAATGTCTTTCCCTGGCGGAACGAGGGGCAATACATCTTCATCCATTGAGATCTTAATATCGACCAGAACTGGGCCAGGATGATTGAACGCCTCTTCAATAGCACTGCGAACTTCTTCTACAGAATTGACATGGATTCCATGAATTCCATAGGCTTCCGCCACTTTAACGAAGTCCGGGTTCCCCTGAAGCTGGATTTGACTATAGCGCTCAGCATAAAACATCTTCTGCCACTGTCGAACCATACCGAGGACCCCATTGTTCAGAAGGATGATTTTAATGGGAAGTTTATTCTGAGCAACCGTCCCTAACTCTTGGATTGACATCTGTAAAGAACCGTCTCCCGTGATCAGGATGACCCTATCTTCTGGACGAGCAAACTGAGCCCCCACCGCGGCAGGTAATCCATAGCCCATAGCCCCAAGTCCGCAACTGGTCGCATAATTACGTGGGTGTGCTATTGGATAGTATTGAGCGACCCACATTTGATGCTGTCCAACATCCGTCGTAACCACTGCATTCTCCCCGGCAAGTTCCCCCAGACATTCGATAACCATCTGCGGAGTGAGTCTATCCTTGTCATAGCTTAAGGTGTGATTGTCCTTCCAGTCACGCAACTGGTTCCACCAGTCAGTCACTTCGGGGACAGCATACCCTGGCAATGCTTCTAATATTTCTTCCAAAACTTTACGGGCATCCCCAACAATTTGGATATCCGTTTTTACGACTTTACTGATCTCTACTGGATCGATGTCGATATGAATAACCTTCGCTTTAGTTGCAAAACGATGCCCCATACCACTTGTTACACGATCATCAAAGCGCACCCCAACCGCAATAAGCAAGTCACAATCATCCACAGCATAGTTTGCTGTCACAGTTCCGTGCATTCCTACCATTCCCAATAAATTAGGGTGTCCTAATGGAAGACTACCAATCCCCATTAAGGTCGTGACCACGGGTGCGGCGGTTTTTTTCCGCAATTTGCCTTAAAACGTCTTCCGCTCCCGCCGTAACAACACCGCCCCCCGCATAAAGCACGGGCTTGGAAGATTTGGAAAGGGCCTTAGCCACTTCTTCAATCTTACCATTGTTGGCTTGGCCAAAGATTTTATACCCTTTTAACTTCATTTCATTAGAAAATGGAACCACGTTTTCTTGAGCTAAAACGTCTTTCGGGAGATCGATAAGCACGGGGCCCGGTCGACCAGTTCGGGCAATATAAAAAGCTTCTTTGACAATTCTCGGCAGATCCCGCGGATCCTTGACTAAATAAGAATGCTTAGTAATGGGCATGGTAATCCCGATGATATCCACCTCTTGGAACGAATCCGAACCGATTGAACTTGTAGAAACCTGCCCCGTCAAAACCACTAAGGGAATTGAGTCAGAATAGGCATTGGCAATACCCGTCACGACATTCGTTGCTCCGGGTCCAGATGTGGCTAAGCAAACCCCAACTTTCCCACTGACACGGGCATAACCATCTGCAGCATACACGACCCCTTGTTCATGCCGTGCTAGCACATGTCGTATAGGACTATCTACAAGGCAATCATATAATGGAAGTAACACCCCGCCCGGGTAACCAAAAATGACGTCAACCCCTTCTTGGTGCAAAGCATTCAATAAAACGGTTGCCCCTTTTAAGCCTGTTTTTTCTTCACTCATACATTGTTCCTCCCCCTAAGCTTTTGCTTCTACGTGCTGTAAATTTTAGGACCATTGACGTGGGTAAGAGCCCTAAAAGCCTCCAAAAGTTGTTTAAATGCTGGACCGGGAACCCCATCCCCGATCACACGTCCGTCAACTTTGATAACCGGGATCAATTCTGCCGCAGTACCCGTGAGAAAACACTCATCCGCTGTATACAAATCATGACGAGTAAACAACTCTTCCTTCACGTTCATTCCGAGTTCACTCGCGAGCTCTATCACAGAATTTCGGGTGACGCCTTCAAGTATTCCCGCAGAAAGTGGAGGGGTCATTAAGACGTTATTACGAACCATAAAAATGTTATCAGCCGTTCCCTCGGCCACATAACCGTCTTGTGTCAACATAATTGCTTCTATGACACCAGCCTGAATACTTTCCAGCTTTGCCATAATGTTATTCAGATAATTAAGGGATTTAATCCTCGGGTTCAAGGAATCTGGATTGTTCCGACGGATGGCAACCGTCGCAACTTTTAAGCCTTGATCATACATGCTTTGCTCAAAGAGCTTAATTTGGGCAGCAATACAAATAATTGATGCCTTAGGACATTTATTGGGGTCGAGACCTAGATCACCTTTACCTCGCGATACCACCAAACGAATATAGGCATCGTTTAAATTATTTCTGCGCAGCGATTCTAAGACGACTTCTTGCATTTCTTCCTTAGAAATCCCAATTGTCAATTGGATGGACTTTGCAGATTCATAGAGGCGTTTCAAGTGTTCGTCCAATTTAAAGACTCGACCATGGTACGCGCGGATCCCTTCAAAAATTCCGTCTCCATACAAAAAGCCATGATCAAAAACAGACACCTTTGCATCTTCTTCAGGAACAAATGAACCATTCAAATAAATAACAAGTCCCATTTAATCAGCCCTCCTTAATGATCGCGAACAAATAAAAACCCTAAGCGAAGTCCCCCCTAGCAACGTGGAACTTTCCGCTTGGGTTTTTTCTACCCACGGTGTAAATCCAATTTGGATTCTGTACCGCTCGGACCAGACAGGTTACCCCCGGAACCCTAGGTACACTTCCTTTTCTGTTATATCACATTTATATTGAGAACTTTGTGTATATGATACAGAATCCCATCCTAAGTGTCAACCCTATTTACAATAAATGTTACGAAATTCCTTAAGAATTTCCTTGTCAAAGCTAGATCGAAAGCTGTATAATGTCCACTATGCAGATACATTTGTTTTTTTGAGAGGAGTGTCTTAACTTGCCAATTCAGATAGGAATATTGGGCTTGGGTACTGTAGGGACTGGAGTTGTGCGCATATTACAAGAGAATGCTGCAGATATTCAGACGCGGACTCATTGCGAGCTTAAAATCAAAGCAATTCTTGATCGTGATCTTCATCGAGAACGAGACATTCATGGTGACTTTATACTTACAGATCGACCTGAAGAAATTCTCCAGGACCCGGAGATCGATATTATTGTCGAAGTTATGGGGGGGATCGAACCAGCGCGTACTTTTATATTAGAAGCATTGCAAAACGGGAAAAATGTGGTCACCGCCAATAAAGATCTAATCGCGCTTCATGGACATGAACTCCTTGACGCTGCCAATGCGGCTGGAAAGGATCTTTATTTTGAAGCAAGTGTCGGAGGCGGAATACCGATTATTGCTGCTATGAAAGAGTCCTTAGCTGCTAATCGCATAACCCATGTCCTGGGAATTATTAATGGGACCACGAACTACATTCTTACTGCTATGGCCGAACAGGGCCGTGAGTATGCTGAAGTCCTCGCTGAAGCCCAGCAATTGGGGTATGCTGAATCTGATCCTTCTTCTGATGTCGATGGGTTAGATGCTGCTCGCAAGCTTGCTATCCTCTCTTCAATTGCCTTTAATTCACGGGTCGCTCTCAAGGACGTCTTTGTCGAAGGAATTTCAAAAATTACCCGCGAAGACCTTGCTTATGCCGCGGAACTTGGTTGTACTATTAAACTCTTAGCCATTGCCAAACACCAAAATGAAGCCATTGAAGTTCGCGTGCATCCGGCAATCTTACCTCTTAGCCATCCTCTTGCCTCAGTAAACGGTGTTTTCAATGCTATTTACGTGGTAGGAGACGCCGTTGGAGAAACTATGTTTTATGGCCGAGGTGCCGGCTCTCTTCCCACAGGAAGTGCGATCGTCTCCGACATTATGCGTATCGTCCGTAACATCCAATCCAACTCCACTTCAGCCATCAATTGCACCTGTTATCTAGACCTTGAACTCAAAGCCGTCGCTGATTTTTATACAGCCTTTTACATTCGCTTACTAGTTAAAGACGAACCTCGAGTTCTGGCCACGCTCGCTCTCCTGTTTGCCGAAGCCAATATCAGCTTCGCTTCGATCATTCAAAAACCGCGAGGCGAACATCAGGCTGAGATTGTCCTCGTGACACATCCTTGTCGTGAAGGGGCCCTGCAAGAAGCCTTAGATTCTGTTAGAGCCTATAGCAAGGTCCTTAATATCCATAATGTCATTCGCTTTGAAAATGGGGACCATGGATCTATGACCTAAAGAAACTTACAAGGGAGGAAAAGAATGTTTCGCGTAAAGATACCGGCCACCTCCGCGAATCTCGGGCCAGGATTTGACTGCCTTGGTCTGGCTCTTCAACTGTACAATTCGATCATTGTGGAACCGAGCCGACCCTTTGAAATTTCTTTAACCGGGTCTTATCGGGACGGGATCCCTGCCGATGAAAGTAATCTTGTTTGGCGAACCATGTGCCATTTTTGGAAACTTATCCACTACCCCATTCCTTCCGTCGCCTTAACGTTTGAAAACAATATCCCCCCTTCTCGAGGCTTAGGAAGCAGTTCCGCTGCCATTGTCGGTGGATTAGTAGCCGCTAATACTTTAGCCGGTTCACCCTACTCCAAGTACGAATTGCTCCAAGTTGCGAATGCACTGGAAGGCCATCCTGATAATGTTACCCCTGCTTTGTATGGAGGCGTAACACTTTCTATACCAACAGAAGGTGGCATGCTTCCCCGCATACTGTCCCAGAAGCCAAATTTTAAAGCGGTTGTTGTGATTCCTAACACCCTCCTGAACACAACCAAAGCCCGCGGGATATTACCGCCAGACGTTTCTCGAAAAGATGCGGTTTTCAATATCTCCCACGCTGGGTTACTAATTGAGGCCTTCATTCGAGAGGAATATTCTCTTTTAAAAGAAGGAATGCGTGACCTACTTCACCAAAACCAACGTGCCGCTCTCATTCCCGGTATGTTGGAAACATTAGAAGCAGCCTTTCAGGCCGGAGCCTATGGTGCTGCACTCAGTGGCTCTGGTCCTACACTGATCGCCCTCATTACCGAAACCTCTAAGAAAGAAGTAAGCCAGAGTATGATAACCACACTGGGGCAGTATGAGGTGAACGCTCAGGCTATCGTTTTGGGAATTGATTCTTGCGGAGCCACTTCGTCTATAACATAGTTGGATTATCGTCGTTTTCCTGGTTGATGAAATAATATTTACCTAGTAAATCTAATATTGGTACGAGTCAAAGTCCATCTCTGATGGGCATTTTTTTTGTCCACAATCAATATTTGTAACACTTTAAAATACTTGTACATAACCTATATTACAAATAATCATTTATGATATCCCAAATTTCTATATCTTATATCGCCCGCTTGTGGCAGATGAATAAAAGGGGATAAATCATATGATGTTATTTTGTCCTTTTCCGATTGGTACGTGTTTGGTAGTAGGTGTCGATGCGAGTTTTTGGATTGGCAGTTTTGCCGGAGTGCAAAATGGAGTTGCAATATTGAGAAACGCTCAACTGTTTGCCAACCCTGGAAAACCAGTTGATGGAATCCGCCCGGTAATCCGAATCCCAATTTGCAAAATAACGTTTGTAGCCCTCGCAGGTGATAAAGATTGCAAAGACAAGGATGACAAGGATGACAAGGATGGCAAAGATGCTAACTGATTTCAGTTTAATGTATGCTTTAATAATTGTGTAAAGGGTAGGATTTTTCCCTACCCTTGTTATTATTCTAACTACTACTCTAACCAATCATAAACAACTCATATGGACAGGTAAAAAGCTATATTCGACAACCCTTGTCACACTTTATGAAACTTGTACATACCCTATATCATAAATAATCATCAACGACAGTTCCGAAATTTCTTATCTTATAGCGCCACGTTTGTGGTAGATTAACAAGAGGAGATTAGCCATATGTTAACAACTGTAGCGGAAATAGAGTTGGCGATTATTATTATCTTATTTATAGTTTCCATCCTCAAAGCTATTAATGAAGAAGAAAATAACAGTAGTCCGAATACTAATACTAATACTATTACTATTACTAGCAAAGATAACAAGGTCTGGTAAGGTATTGTAAGAACGTTGGCCTAGGAAATGTCTGCCTAGGCCAACGTTCTTATGGCATAAGTTGATCATTTTTGGAAACAACATCTTCTTAAACGCGGATTCATCGTTTTATACTGTTGTTCTTAGGAATTCTTACCTTATGCGGTCAATTTCATTCAAGGTTATTTTGGGGATGGCTACAATATTAGTATCTATAAAGCTCGTAAGTTTTTACTTTGCTCTCCAGAGGTTGATAAGTCTCTGCGCTCCCAATAAACATCATTTTAACCCCTATACGGTCGAAATCTTCCTTGTAATAAACATAGTACCTCCATTAGCGGCGGTTCAACTCCGAAGTAATCCGCAACCTCTTGTAGGTTGCTATTTGCGCAGCCATAGAAATGTAAATTTTAAAGTTCTGGGTGTCAGAATAGTTTAACAAAAGTTGAATGATTCTGTGATTCGTGGTAAAACAACGAAAGAAATATATATATTGATTGGTTTTTGGGGATTTCTACCTATCTAAGGTTGGCAAGAACTCGAACAAGAAGTTCGAGATTTAGAGCGCTGTCCACGGATGGCTGAGTGCCCCTGTAGCCATGGATGGCGAGAAGGGACCATCGACCGGGCCCACGAGAGAGACCTAGGCAAATTTGGCCTAGGTCTTGAAAAAGGCTGGGTTAGAAAAATAGCCACTCAACCCAAAAATATAGGCTTAATAAACTGACAAGGAGCCCTATGGGAATTACAATGATCGTTACTTTCAAACATTTCGCCCAACTAATCCTAATCCCGTTTTTCTTGAGAATAAACATCCAAATTAGAGATGCTAGGGTTCCCATCGGAGTAATCAATGAACCGATATCCGCTCCCATGATGGTTGCCAGATAGGCAATATGCAACGTGGGTATATCCAGTCCCATTCCTGTCAGCGTCAAAGTCCCAATCATGACTGATGGAAGGTTATTGAATAGATTTGACATGATTGTAAGCAAACCACCACTGATCAGAATAGCGTTTAAATGATTGGCTAACATGGGTTCTCTGAGTCGTTCAACGATTAGTGCGGTTAAACCGATATTATGCAGGCTGTAAACCACAACATAGATACTAAAGGCAAATAAAATGATATGCCAGGGGGTTTTCTTGACAATATCATTCACTCCAACTCCCTTTCGATACCATCTAAACCCGATAAGCAACAGGGCACCAAATACGCCGATCCATTCCATTGGAATGCCAAAGCTCGTGCCTACAAACAGGCCTGCCCTAGACAAAGCGACAATAGCGATACAAACCTTGAACATGGACATATCCGGTACAGGTGGAGAAATGGCATTGTCAGTTAATAGATGTGGAGGAATAGGATGATGCGGGGGCGGGGGCAGATTTGATTGTGAGTGCAAATGTGGGTGAAGTTTATGATGTGGTTTATGATGGGGTTTTTGGTGTGGATGAAGCCGATGACCCATGCGAGGATTATGAGGTTTTTCAGGTAATGGATGACGAAGGATTGGAGCGGAAGATTTGTTGTTGTATACGTCAATACTGGATTCAGGTAGAACGTTAATTACTTTCGGGAT
>NZ_JYNH01000052.1 GCF_000960765.1 Desulfosporosinus sp. I2
TATTCTGTGCACAATAATCTTCCATGATTGAAAAACTCTGTGGCTCATCATCATATGGGCCAATATGTAACATTTGAACACAAAGTCCTTCTTCTATGCGGTTGAATCTCACTTTATTAAGCAAAGGGTGAGGTTTTTTTTGTTTCAACTATTAATGACTTCCTGCGCTAACTTATCTGTTACAAAATCAGGTTGTCTTATCATGATTGTGTATAGCAAACTGTTTTTATCCAATATTTCTATAGTTCTTGCCTCTTCTGCTAAATCCCAAAGACCTTCAAGAGGGAACACCGTAAAAATCAAAATACCCTTCGGGCATAATATTTCTTTTAGGTAACATTTTGATAGCATAAGCTAGAGAATACAAGACACCGATAGAGAGAATTCTTCAGAATTAGGATTACCCTTTCCATCAATCATAAAGAATTTGAAATCTGGCACCGTAACAACTTCAGGTTTATTTTTGGGTAAATACAATTGCTTGGCTTGTTTTTTCCACTCATATTTCAATAATGGTTCCTCCCTCGTCTTCAACCTTCATTTTAGGTAATTTTTCACTTTAATCTATCAGTTATTATATGCTGCAGATTTTATGCGGCATGTTTCATGAAACCTATTAGTTTTTATGACTAAATTCCGAATGTAATTCTTTTCAGAAGCAATATTACATAGTTGTGATTAACAAGTAAATACCCGTAAAAAATAACAATGAGTAGATTATCTTCTCAAAGAGTTGCTGATTTAATCTTGCAAATACCCGTTGACCTATATAAATTCCCATTATAGCAAAGGGCAATGCATATAAGGTTGATATCCAAACCCCTTTTGAAATGCGATACATTGAGAATTGAAGTAAAAGACTGATCGGATAAATAAACACAAAATAGGCTAAAGCAGTACTTCGAAGAGTCGATTTATCCACCTTTGCTCCGGAAAAATATATCAACAAAGGTGGCCCCGGCATACCCAAACTTGCAGTAAGCAATCCCGATAATGCCCCTGTTATTAGTTCCTTGATGTTACTTTGTTTCAGTTTAATTTTAGCCACTAATAAAGCTGTTGAGGCAAGGATTAGAATACTAACTAAAATCTTTAATGGTCGCACATCAAGAAAGATGAAAAGTAGCATTCCTGGAAAAATTCCGATTAAACTACCCTTCATTAAGCGTATTAAGCTCTCTTTATTGAGCTCACTACGTATTTTATAAGTCATAATAACAGATATCAAAAGAGAAAGTATGATATTTAACTGAATTGCATCATGAGGTTCAAAAAGTAAAAGTAGAAACGGGGTTGCCATGATTGAGAAGCCGAAACCAGTTCCGGCTTGTAAGGTAGATGCAACTAGCACGAGTACGATTAATCCAAATATGCTACTCATAAAATTCCTTTCAACTAATTTGAATTTTATCTTACAAGGGTACACTTCGTCATTTTTCACAGTCCGATGGAACTATCATTTATTAATATAATATATTGCTATTGCTGCTAACACACACGGTATTCCGAATAAGAAAAATTTGCTTGACGATTCTGTTTGCAAAAAGCTTTTTTGTTGCCAATACCCTCATGCTTAGTAAATTCTACAAACAGTTTACATATCCTTCATTTTGATTCCAATATCAAATTTCCTATTTAATAATCCAAAGTCACCTTCTTCCTTCCTTTATATAAAGAAAACTTAGCTGGCGCCCACGAAAACACTGTTTTTGCACGGATTACTCTTCTTGCAGACACTGTCTTCGCACGTGTTAGCTTAGCGGAGCGATGACACTGTCTTCGCACGTGTAAACCAGCTTGCAGCCTTGGCGAAGACGGCCGCCTTAGTTGCAGTACAAAAAAAGCCCCCATATTGGAGGCTTTCAAAACCATGTATGCCTATCTATAGTTAGAACCATTTACTCAGAACACAGCCCACAATCACGATGACTTTTCTTATAATCACTGATCCCTTTTCCCACATTTTCCTTCACAACTTGGGTTTCGGGATCGATAATTTGTTTTTCTGACGTCTCTATGGGAGCAACACGAGCGGGTTTCAAAGGCGACATCAGACAAGATTTGTACCCACCAGTTAGGTTTTTCACGTTATATCCATTTTGGGTTAAGATCCTAGACGCTACGTAACCTCTCAGTCCTATTTGGCAATATTCTAAGATCTCTTTGGTTTTATCGAGTTCGGACAACCTTGCTCTCAAGCTATCGACTGGGATGTGGAGCGCTCCTTCAAGATGTCCGCCATTATATTCCGTTTCAGTGCGGACATCCAATAAGATCGTGTTCTCTCGATCATACTCCATGAACTGCTCAATCGATATGACATCCACTCTACTTGCCAGGACATTCTCCGCTACAAAACCCGCCATATTAACGGGGTCTTTGGCAGATGAATAAGGGGGTGCGTAGCAAAGCTCCAACTCTGTTAAATCTGTGACAGTACCACCCAGTCTTATGACCGTTGCAATAACGTCAATTCTTTTATCTACTCCGTCACTGCCTACGCCCTGAGCTCCTAAAATTTTCCCATCTTCATTAAAGATCAGTTTCAAGGTCATCATGAAGCTTCCTGGATAATATGAGGCATGCGACCCTGGATGGATAGTTATTGTTTTATATGGGATATCTAAGCGTTTTAAGGTCCGCTCATTATTACCTGTATTGGCTGCTGTAAGACCGAAGACTTTGAGAATCGAAGTGCCCTGGGTCCCCTTATAAGAGGTTTTCAGACCTGCAATATTATCCGCTGCTATTCGGCCTTGTTTATTGGCAGGCCCCGCAAGGGGAATGGTTGTCGCTTGTTTGTTGACAAAATCAACGACCTCGATGGCATCTCCGACAGCATAGACGTTTTCCGCACTGGTCGCCATGGTTTCATCGACTAAAATATGCCCTTTGACTCCTAGCTTAATTCCACTCTCCTTAAGGAAGGCCGTATCCGGGATAACTCCTATAGCTAAAATCACAAGATCCGCTGTCAATGTTTGGTCACTATTAAGGTTTATCTGAACACTGCTTTCCAGATCCTTAAATGACTTAACTCCATCATTCAAGATGAGTTTTACCCCATGGTCCGAGAGTTCCTTTTCCACGGCTCCGACAACGTCCGAATCAAAGGGTGCCAAAATATGCGGTGCTGCTTCGACGATCGTTACGTCAAGTCCACGATGTTTTAGGTTTTCAGCTATTTCCACACCGACAAAGCCGCCACCAATGACGATTGCACGTTTTGTTTCCTCTTGATCCACAAAAGTTTTAATTTGATCCGTATCGGGTATATTTCTTAAGGTAAAGATTCTCTGATTATTGATACCCTCGATCGGCGGTTTAATTGCTTTTGCTCCAGGGGATAAAACAAGGTAATCATACGATTCTTCATAGCTATCATTGGTCTTATTTTTCACCGTCACTACTTTTTTAAGGGTATCCAGACGGATCACTTCACTGTTAATTCTAACATCGATATTAAACCTACTCTTCATACTTTCTGGAGTCTGGACCAAAAGTTTCTCTCTTTCTTTGATGGTCTCCCCAATGTAGTAGGGCAAACCGCAATTGGCAAAGGAGATGTACTCGTCTCTTTCAAACATAATAATCTCAGCTGTCTCATCCAGTCTTCTAAGTCTCGCGGCTGCAGATGCACCACCAGCCACACCACCAATAATCAATACCTTCTTACCCACACATATCCTCCTCAAATTATACTATGATATCTGTTTCAACTATTTTTAACCACGATCTTCGACGTTTGCTTGTGCAATGGAGTGCTTTCTTGATCAATACAAAAATGTTAAATGAACTCGTTTAGTTACGCCGGATTAATCAAGCGTAGTAACCGATCTCTTTCCTCTTCCAAATCTTCTCGTTCAGCAACCATCTTTGGTTGAACAGAATGAAAGGGCCAACGTGCTTTTAAGTCAGCTAACTTTTTCTCCACCTCGTTAAACTGGAGTATCAAATCCTGTTGCTCTATATACTGATGTTTTTCATCGTTCCATGGTTCTTTCTCATTCATTAGCTTTCCTCTCCTCAGTAGGTCTAAACGTTATAGCACCATGCATACATGCTTCCATACAGGTTTCACATTCAATACATAGCTTCGGCTCCACGACTGGCAGATGGGAAAGTATAGTGATGGCTTGAACGGGGCATGTATTAACACAACGTTTGCACCCTCGACACAGCTTTTCTAAAATAAACGCAGACATCTATCTCCATCTCCCCTCATCAAGAGAAACACACGGTTTCTCGCTTAACAGCCTGCTCAGCCAAAGCGAGAGGGAGCTGTATTTATCCTCCCCGAAGACCCTTTATCTCCATTTGAACCTATAACATTCACCGTTGTGAACCGCTGTTTAATTTGGTCACTCTCACATTTAGGGCAACTTTGTTGGTCTTTTTGGCTGATACTACAAAATACTGAAAATTTATGCGCACACTTTTGACATATCAGATCGTAACTTGGCATTGAATTAGCCTCCCTTAACTATTACCTGTTCCTGATATCTTATCCATTATAATTTAACCTATTGTCAAAGCTAACATGCCATGACCCCTTATACCCCCGCATGGTATATGATACTAATATATTCGCCTCTCTTTCGTTTGTCAACCCTTATTAATCCTTTTCTCTTATGGTGAGATATTAATTATCCGTGAAATTTCCACTTTACAAGTGGGGATGGTACCCCGTACTAATAAAAAAGTCCAAGAACTCAACATTCTTGAACTTTAGAAAACCTGGCCGGTGCTAAGCCTAAGCCATAGTGGTAGTATGAACAAAATTTTTATTCATCAGTGGTGCCACACAGTCGCATAGGGGTCTGATAGTACAAAAAAGTTACCCATCTAAAGAATTTCATGGATTTTCAGCCGTTCGATCATGGCACTTATGACAGGAATCTGCCCCTTGTTCTTCAGGGTTTTGCTCGCATGCACTTCCTATAACTAAAGGGATCTTGAATGGTTTCCCAGTCACCCGACTGCTCTGAATCCAATCTTCTCCGCTATGGCGAAGGAACGCCAGTTCCTCCCCTTTAGCCGAAACCAAGATTTCATCCCCAATTTTCAGGGTTGGAAAGTTAGGATTCGTAATTTGCCTTTGCATTTGAACTGCCAATTCGTTCGGACTCTCAATCTTTTTAGTTTGAGGAAGCTTTTCTTTGGTTCCATGACAATAAAGACACTGGATATGAACTGCCTCATGTTGGGATGTATAGAACTCGCCATCTCCCATAGTATCGAGCTTCGTATGGCAATCAATGCAGTCCAGACTTACTTCACACCGAGCAAAGACTTCACCTGGCAAATAATAATCCCTCACGCGATCTGTCCAAGTTAAGTCGCCGGCTTGCCAATCTCGAGTTACTTTGTCGATATCGGAACGAGCCGACAACTTCATTTTAATAGGATCATGGGTCCCTTGGTTATGACACTGATTACATTGTGTATAAGGAATTTGGGTTGTTAGCCGGTGCACCATTCCACGCCCACTCTGATTTTCTTGAATGGTAGGATCATTGCCGATATACGTATGCGTTGGATTGGTCAGAACATGACAAGCTTCACAGCCATTAGCTTGTACTTTCTCGTTGGAAGCAGTCGCTGGCTGAGCTGTCGCCGACTGAGGATTCTTCAGGTTGAGATGTAAATCCCCTGTGCTTTGATGGCATTGACTTAGACAATCTTGTTGGAAAACCTCTTCATTAGGTCGACCCTGCAGAGGATTCGGATAGTGATAAGCCCCCACGACCTTATCAAGTCCGGGAACCTCCGTTGTTTTGTCGATTCCAAACATTCTGCGCACAACACTTAACTCTCCAGCTTTAGTGGACATGATCGAGGTTTTTACAGTGTCTACTTGATTTTTGGCCAGATCTTGATTTCCACTATGACAAGCGACTCCGCTCGGCCCTGTCCCCCCGCAACTTAGAGAGGCCACATCTAGGGACCCTGGATGTCCACCCCCATTCATTTGGGCATGGGCCGTCGTTTTGTCCAGTGACAAAGGATTACCGCCATGGCAAACCGCACATCCCATTGTATCGCTAGGATGGGAGTTCGATATTTCCTCAATCCCAATGTGACAGGTCTTACATCGCTCGGTCTCACCATTGGGAAGTGTGAGATTGACAATCTCCGGCTTACGCTGACGGTAGCTCTCAATTTCAGCAAGTAGCTTTTGCTTCTCGTTATCATCTCGGACGGATCCGAGCTCAATTTGCAAGTTCGCAAGTTGTTCCTTAAAATACTCTGTTTGATACCGACCCCATTCTGGCGTTCCTTCCTGTTTCAGGGTTAGAATGATAATTAAAACCAAAATAAGCGTACTGACAAGCAAAACGACCTTTTTCATGTTAGGTCCACCACAATTCTTTGCCCATAAACCAGATCAACATGAAAATAATACTGGAAAAGAGGAACCCAAAAATCCTCTGACCCCACCTCTCACCCATATACTCAACTAGCCAAGGCAAACTTGTCAGCCCCGCTACAATGACCATCGGTAAAAGCAGAGCCCCTAACCACGGAGGAAGGTACAACAATAAAATCTGGAACGGGCCAAAAATCCATGGAGCAACTGCATGTAAGACCGTAGGAGCTTGATTGCTCGTTCCTACACCTGCCGGAAACATTAAGGCCAGAGCTGTACAAAACGCTAAGAATAAAATTGCTGCAATTCCCTCTTTTTCAATGAGGTGTTTAATGAGTGAACGTGCCATACAGTCTCCCCCTTAAAGTGGGCGTACTCCACCATCACGACGAATGCGCCAGAAATGATAGAGTTGTAATAATAAGAGAATCATCGGTAAGACAACGCAATGCCATACATAAACTACAAGAGTACTTCCACTTAAGGCTGAAGGTTCTCCAAATATGCTTTGCGCTAGACCAGCCCCTATACCAGGGATTAATCCCAAGATATTGACGGCCACAGTCGCTGCTGCACCACTTTCCTGAGATCCGATCAGTAGGTATCCCGTAAAGTCTAAAAACAATACGAGCATGAGTAAGGCTATCCCGACTAGCCAATTCAGTTGCTTGGGAGGTTTATAGGAATGGGTCCAAACAACTCGCAACATATGGAGATTTACGGTTACGACCATTAGCTGACCCGCCCAATAATGCAAATTCCGAATAACCCCACCATAGGGAATCACAGAGGAAATGGTCAGGATACTGCCAAAACTTGTACTCTCTCCTAATTGATAATGAAACATCAGAAGGAGACCCGTAATCCCAAGTACGAGAAAAGCTAAAAACGATAATCCTCCGAGGCAAAACGTGTAGAAGACTGAGAGTGCTCGACTCGGAATAGATCGTGGTCGAATATGGTTAATAAAGGTTGTGTGATCTTTCATACTCGCATATCCATTCCTACTTGTTTGGAAGTATTGATGATCAGTGAACCATCCGGTTGGCGCTCGACCGAGACTCGATGCAATGCTTGAGAGGCGGGCCCCGAGATGATTCTACCCTCTTCGTCATATATACTTGCATGGCAAGGGCAAATCCATTGTTTTTTATCGGAATGATAGTTAACTTCGCAGCCAAGATGAGTACAAGTAGCCACCATTGCCATGACCCCTAAAGTATCTCGCTTGACCCACACACGAGTAGCGGCTGTATTTTGCCAGCCGCTGTTTTCTGCGAGCGGTTTTTTATAAACCACTAGGGGGAATTTCTGTCGATCTTCTTTGCTTGTGAAATACTTTGCGAGAGGTTCGATAGCTAAGGCAGCAGAGGCGATGATCCCGACCCATGCTAGGCGTAACACCGCTCGTCTTGTCCATTCTTGCTTAGGCATTATCAATCTGATCAAGTTAAGAAAACCCGGGTAAACCTAACCTTTTCCTTTCCCAAATTTCTTTAGTGACCTTCCAGGTTTTAGCTTCTCTCGATATTTAATAATCTAAGGTACTACCACTATTCATAACTCGAATAGATACTAGAACCAACTACTCGTTTGTCCGGCATAGGTTATAATATAGCGTACGAAAAAGCCGCCAAATATAACCAGAAAGCTACTGCTAATTGTGACAGGCCATGTCCATTTGACAGGGATTTTGTTCTTCAGCTCCATGAACTCCAATAATAACGGAAGCATCAAACCGAAACCTACGATCAAGAGCCAAAAAATCCAAGCATAGTGTCCGTACAACAAACTACCAAAGGCCACTGATTCACTATCTGAGCTAAATCTACCCATCACGATTATGAATAGTATAAGCAAACACTCTAGGATTATCAAGCCTACATCGGCCATGGTCAAAACATGTAATTCCTTATGTCGGGCTCGCTCCCAAGGGCTTAGCGTTGCAATCAAAATCACGGCAGCTACTCCCGTCGAAAATGCAGAAACTAAAAATAGTATAGGGAGCAAAGGGGCATTCCAGATTGGGCGTACTGCAGCATTCAGAAGCAGACCCGTATAGGAGGCAACGCCGACCGACAAAAACGGCATGATTTTTGCCAAAAGTTTTTTCCCTTTTTCCAGTTGAAGAGTCTGACCAACAATTTGGAATTTTTTGGGGAGCCATAGATAAAAATTAATAATACTAAAAATACTAAATATAAGAATTAACCAACTTCCATAGGACATCGGGGAACTTAATTCCAAGGTGAGAAATAACTGATAGAAATTAAAGGGGCTACCTAAATCAAGCACTAACACGCCTAACCCCAAGGAAATTGGGAAAGGGGTTATTAACGCCCCAACCCGACTAACTCGCTGAAAATCCTGACCACCATATAGATAGGAAAGATTTGAAGTGATCATCGCCCCCGCACTTAATCCTGCAGCGAAGAGATAAATAACGATCATTAATCCCCAAGTTAATTCCATAGAATCCACCTCCTTAGGCCGTTATTTCCCTTCTGGTATTTCAGGAACAGCCTCGTCAATATAGTAAATATTTGGACCCGTTCCCACGTTTTTGAGTAAAATTCTGGTCGGATATTGAGCGATCAACTTTGAGACGATACTGTCAGGGTCATTGAGATCCCCAGCTTGCCGGGATTTTCCGAGGCAGGTTTGAACACACGCTGGTTCTAATCCCTGCTCAAGGCGGTGTAAGCACAAGGTACACTTATCTGCCTTTCCTGTTTCAGGATTGGAAAAACGTGCATCATACGGACAAGCCGTGAGACAGTATTTGCAACCAATGCATTTCTTATTTTCGACGATGACGATCCCATCGGGCCGTTTTTGAGACGCCCCGGTCGGACAAACCTTAACACAAGGTGGGTTATCACAATGCATACAGTTTCCTGGTTGGAATCGTTCCGATACCTTCGGGAACTGTCCTTGAACTCCGCTACTCTTCACCCAATTGCGCGTATGCCCAAGTGGCACGTCATTTTCTGAGCGACAGGCCACCATACAGGCATCACAATCGATACAGCGCGAAGTAATGATGACAAATCCCATGCGAATAGTCATTCTTTTCCCTCCTACGCCTTATACTTAACTTACGCCTTACTCACGGTTACGAAAGTTTCACTCAAAGCCGAACCTCCGGAAATCGGGTCTGTGACAGTCTTATGCAAAGCTGAATCACTCGCTCCTAAGGAATAGGCTGCCTTAAGTCCCTTGCTCACATGCCCAAATCCACCGACCATGAAAATACAATCCGGTCGTATCCCCTCAGTAACGTAAGCCTTAATACTGACCTTTCCGACCTCACTCTCCAATACCACTTCATCATCCGTCTTGACCCCGATCTTTGTGGCAACCGAAGTGTGCAACCAGGCCCTGTTTTCAGGAAAGACTTCTAGTAACCAGCGATTGTTCTGCGTGAACATTTGGGTATGCTGTGCGGTCTTACCTGTTAAGAGGTAAAAATGGTCTTGCTCTGGCCGAGGTGGCTCATTCCAGGTTGGGACGGCCTTCTTGCCCATTTGGGCCATAATACTCGAAGAAATTTCTATTTTGCCGCTGCTTGTCTGGAACTCAAAGTCTTTGGAATGATCTTCTTTGAAATTTTTCACTTCATAATGTCCCAACCGTTGTAATTCGTCTAGTGCTACTGGGAACGGTTGGAGTTGCTTAGCTAGGAGATCCTTTTCATCTTGATAAGGTAGAAATTCTCCAAGTCCCAACTTCTCCGCTAATTCCTTGTAAATCATTAAGCTACTCTTCGTATCATAGAGAGGCTCTACCACCGGCTGGCGAATAAAGAGTTTGTTTTTGATGGGAATCAAACCATCGAAGCGTTCTAGATAGGAGGATTCCGGTAAAATCACATCCGCATAATAGGCTGTGTCACTGGCTTGAATGTCAATCACCGCCACAAAATCCAGTTTCATCATAGCGTTGATGGTTTTTTGACGTTCTGGAATCGAGAGAACAGGATTCTGTCTGGAAATCAGCCACCCCTTGGCCTCGTATGGTTTGCCCGTCAAAATATTATCCCGCATCGTCTGAATTACTCCATAGGCTAAGGGTACCATAGGATACTGCCATGGTACTCCATCCAGACGAATCCCTTGAGCAGGTGGAAAGGCTGGGTGAGATAACACACCAAGCTTGGCAGTGCTTAGTTCCTGATCTGGAATAAGCCCTCCAGGTTTTGCCCAATTTCCGATCAAAGCATTAAGCACAGCAATGGCCCGCTCAGTTTGGAACGAATTAACAAAATTTGACGTCCTCCAATTGGGATGAGCAATCGCGGCAGGTGCTGCGGCCGCGAAATCCTGGGCAATCCGCCGGATAGTCGCAGCAGGAATTTCACATTTTTTCTCAGCCCATTCCGGGGTATACTCTTCAACCTCCGTGACGAGATCGTCAAAACCTTGAGTATATTGCTTTACAAATGTTTCATTGTATAGTTTTTCTCGAATGATGACATGAATCATAGCCAAGAAAAACGCTGAATCCGCGCCCGGACGGACAGGCAACCACTCGGTGGCCTTAGAAGCAGTCTTACTAAAACGTGGATCTAGTACCACGACCTTAACCCCTCTGGCCACCATTTCAATCATTTCTTGTGTTTCATTATTGGAAATTCCCTCAGCCAAATTTCGACCAGCAAAAATCATATACTTACATTTCGAAAAATCCGTGCCTGGTTGTGGGGTACCATAGGTGTATAAAAACCCCGTCGTCATTGCATTGAAGCATAAACTCCGTTGAGTCCCATAATTCGGGGAGCCATAAGCTTTGAGGAGAATTTCAAAAAACGGTTGGGAGAGGTTATCGGTAGAATTGAACATCATAGCCTTAGCACCATAGTTATCTTTAATCTTCTGCATTTGTTCAGCTGTATAACTCAAAGCCTCATCCCAGGATGCCCTGCGCCACAAGCCACTACCCCTAGCCCCTGCTCGTAAGAGTGGGAACTTGATGCGATCAGGACTATACATCGTTTCAAGGCCTGCGTTGCCACGTGGGCATAATTTCCCTAAATTGTTTGGGTGATTCGGGTTCCCTTCCAACCTTTTAACGACACCGTCTTCTACTCTGGCAATAACGCCACAACGCCAAACACACTGCTCACAAATGGTCGTTACATGTTTAACCCCTTTTGCTGAACTTTGATCTGAGCTTCCTTGTCCTAGATTGGACTTAGGCCTTAACAAACCCATTCCTACAGTTGCACCCAACGCAGCTGTAGCAGCTGTGCCTTTTATAAACAGTCGGCGGCTAAACAATTGATCCCAAGTATATACTTTGGACAAATTGCTCCCTCCTTTCTTTTCAATATCGGCTCCTTTAATCCAACTTACAACCTAGTAACCAGGTGGTTCAGGATGTTATTGAACATCTGCTATCTATATCGAACATGCAACTAATCCCTGAGAACGATAATTTTATCCACTCTGTTTCCTATTAGAGTTCTTTGGCACCTGTCATTTCCGTCTTCTTAGAGCTTTCCGCAATTTTAGAAGCTATATAGAAAACAAGCGTGCAAAGGACAAAGAGTCCCACAAACAGCCAATGGTTGACATGAAATAGATCTTCTAGCGTCTTTTGCCCAAAATCTCCAATGGTTGAAATTTTCAGGAAGATCGATTGATAGGTCACTCCAAATAAGATTCCACCCGTCAAAAAACCTAAGAGCCCAGGTATTAAATAGTCCAGATTTCCCTGACCACAACCTGTGATCAACGTACCCGGTCACGTACCGGCCAGAGCCATTCCTACTCCAAAAAGCAGTCCCCCGAGAAGATTTCCGACTATATAAGTGGAAGAAACCTGATCCATCTGGAGAAACCCCAGATCTTTCAACGTATAGATACCCACAAGCCCAACAGAGATTCCAGTCATCATAAACTTCATGACAGTATTATCTTTAAAGCGAAATTGATTAACGATTTTATGGTAATGGCCCAAGCCTGCCTTCTGAAGAGCAAACGCAAAGAAGAAACCAATCAATATGGGGACGACATACGTCATCATCTTAATAATCCCCCCCGTACAATAATTTGGTCGTAATTATTCCAGAAATGAACAACCCTACGATAAAAATCAAACCCGCTGGAGAAAGCTGCATCGTCCCTGAAATTGCTAAGCCACTCGTGCACCCTCCGGCGATACCGGCTGAAAACTCAATAATTACACCACCGATAAAAATCAAGCTCCAACGCTTCAACTTACTTGGCCCGAAAATTTTTGTCCATTGTTGATCCGGCATCATCCGAAACTTAAAATCTTTGGACCAGAGACTTGAGGTCATCGCTCCCAAGATCATCCCGACAAATAAGAGAATCTGGAAACTCACCACTGGAGGCATTTGATATTTGAAGTACAATAAATTTGCCAAACTACTATCAAAGGCCTTCAAGAGTATGCTGTCAACGTTCTCGATTCCGCCGGATGAACCAATGGTTTTACCGACTAAAACATACGACCCTACGGCTGTTAATCCCAACAACACTCCTGCCGCCCATGGCGACCATACTTTTTCTTTCATTGACTGATTAAAGCCCATGGTTTTGCTCACTCCCTTCATTCCGCATTAAATCGCTCAATGACGATAAGGACTCTAGATCATTGTCCTCTAACGTCCGAAGCTGGTTCAGAACCTTTTCCGGCAAGCTTGACACTGCTTGTAATACTTGAGGACCGTACTCTCCTTTTAAAATTCTTTCTAGAGAAATAACCGTCTTAATATCCCCCTCCAATAACTGGGTAAACACTTCCTGAACTTCTGGGGGCAAAGTATTGAAGGGGACTTTTTCCGTTCTCCCCACTAAGAAGGTCCAAGGCCAAAACCCTTTTTTCCATCTCCAGATTAAGACACCCAATAATATCAGCATAAACGCATTGATAATTCCGATTGCCCAAGCTAACCAAGGAATTCTGTCGGATAAGTTAAAGTCAATAATATCGAAATTGGAATTTTTACTGGGGGAATCTGATTAGCAGCTGCTGACGGAGTCACTGTTCCGGTCCCCGCTGGAGTTGTTCCGGTTGCAGTCTCTGCTGTGCTCGAACCTGAAGTCGGATTACCTGTCGAAGCACTTGTCGCAGAACCGCCATATTTTGCAACCCGAGTTGCAGTATCTGCTGGATGGCACGATGCGCAGGTTTGATCCGGTTGTGCTAAAGGTTTGGCGACAATCCCAGCATGAGCTTTAGTCTTATCGGTCTCTGTCGCAACTCCCAAATGGCAGGCTTGACAAAAATCTGCGAAAGCATGTTGAATATGCCAATCACCCTTTTTGGACACAGGTGCTTCTCCCTTAACCTCATGACACGTTTTACAACTAGTCGTCGAGGCACCACAGGCGGCTTCGGTCTCTTTAGGTGTCGCAAGCCAATATGATCCAATCATTACAACACTAAACATGCCAAAAACTAAGGCTAATATAGTCTGTTTTTTTGTTTTCACGTTACCCCTCACCTCACATGTTAATATTTTTACTGAGATAACACACTTGTTTTTGTTACCACCTCCGTAGGCACTTCTTTCAATGCAATCTGTATGTTTTAAAAGGATGCTCAGCGTATGTAGTGATAGGAAAGGACAACCTTGCTTATAAATTCACAAGCTAGCCTAGCCTTTTTCCATATCCCCCCCCGGGTATAGGCGATTTATACTTAGGATATACCCAAATATTTATTAGGTCAATACTTTTTTATGATATATTTATAATCTTCTAAAGGTTTAATATATTAAACTTTAATGACAACAAAAATTAGAGCCTAACACTTCAAAATGAAGTGTTAGGCTCTTTAAGAAATCTAAACTCTTGATGGTTAAAATTCGAGATTAAGTCAACTGATTTTAGCCGTAACTGGAGCAGTGCTAATAACATGCTTACGGATACCCAATACAGAGTTGGGAATTCCAAACGCCATACCAATCAGTTCCGTAATATACATCACAGGCACCTGGGTTTTCTTACCTGTTGCTTTCGCCATAGCTCCTTGTCGTAAATCAAGATTCGACATGCACATGGGACAAGCAGTTGCGATGGCGTCCGCTCCAACTTCTTTGGCTTGATATACAATCCGACCACTCAGCTCAATCACTACCTCCGGCCGCGTTAACACATACGCCGCGCCACAGCAATCTGTCTTACTATCCCAAGCTACCACTTCCGCTCCTAAAGCTGTCAAAAGTTTATCCATACTTACCGGATTCGTCGGATGGTCAAACTGAGTAATCTTGGCCGGTCGAGTGAGCATACATCCATAATAAGGAGCAATCTTCAAACCCTTTAAGGGTTTTTTGACCTTGGCAGCCACTTTATCGATTCCGATTCGGTCCACCAACAGCTCTAGGATATTCAGCACATGAACTGTATTATTGTAGTTCATCTCGATGGCTTGTTGGACTTTCTTGGCTGTAAATTGATTTTCAGCACATTCGATCTCAGCCGTACGTAAATGATTGAAACATGCGGCACAGGGAGCCATAACTTCTTTCATGCCCGCCTTCTCCGCTTGCGCTAAGTTTCTAGCCGGTAAGGCCAAGGCCAAGAGATGATCCACCTGATGAGCAGGGGTTGAGCCACAGCAGTTCCAATCCGGAATCTCTTCTAATTGAACATCTAACGCTTTTAAAACTTCACGAGTTGAGGATTCATAGTTCTTAGCAGTTGAATGGAGAGAACACCCTGGAAAGTAGCCCGTTTTCATCATCCTTGCCCTCCTCGCATTTTCTGCACATTGTCAAAGATTTTAGCCACAGCGGCCTGTCCGTGAATCTTACGTGGTAGAATATCACCGAATCCCATGATACCATTTAAGAACATCGGCGGGCCAATCGGAATCAGAGCAGCCACATCCCGGGCCAGTTCTCCTTGGGAAAGCATATTCTTGACTATGAGACCTACTTCATGCATCCGCCCGCTATTCCGAACTTCTCCCAGGAAAATTTTATTCATCTTAGGAATTTTTGTTTCGCTTGACGTGTACCCTTCTTCTTTGGCCATCGCCCGCAGGGCATTCATCACTTCGTAAAGTTCGAAACCCGCAGGACACTGGGCACCGCACGTTCCACACTGAATACACATTTGAATCGATTTGCTTGGCAGAACTTGATCTTTCATGCCATAAACAATCATTTCTAAAATTGAGTTCGGCGAATAGTCCATGACCCCGGAAAACGGACACCCTCCCGAACATTTACTGCACTGGTGGCATTCTTGAACTTTTTGTCCGCTCCGTACTTCCACCTCTTCAAGAAAACTGTGTTCTCCATGAAGTACTACTTTCAACCCTCTTCCCCCTCTCTTCGGTGTTTCGAACAGTGCTCAAACTTGTGATATATCAAAGACGGTTGTTCGTATTTAGGTTCAACGCCACGTCGCGTTGCTTCTTCACGAAGCGTGACCATAATCCCGTTTAAGGGGAGACCGACCGGACATATTACCTCACACTCTGTACAATTTTTTCCGCAAAGCCATATGGTTCGGCTGTCCAAAACCTGTTCATCTAGACAATCCAACAAATATTCAATCACTTGGCGTGGGGACAAGTCGAATTCATCCACATGGGCACACCCTCCGCCACACTTTGAACATTGCAAGCAGGCGGTCAGGGACTTTTGAATGCTCTCTTCGACGATCGTTCGAATACCGTTTTCATGAATGCGCAAACGCATTTTGATTCACATCCTTACTTTTCAGCCTTCTTAACGGGTCACTGCAAGAGCCTCACTGGCTGAAAGTCCACCCATCGCGACAGCACTCGCAATTTCCATCGGTTGAGTGCAGCTTCCAGCAAGGAAAATACCCGGTTTAGACGAGTGACAAGGACGAACATTTGATTCCACATCTTGGAAGAATCCATACTCATCCGTTGCAATCCCTAACATCGCAGCCAGATCACGTGACCCAACAGGGGGTTCCATGGCGGATGCCAAGACCACTAAATCCGCTTCCACTTCTACTGGGTTTCCCATCAGGGAATCCTCAGCACGGACCAGGAGTTTCCCTTCGCTTTCTAGCACTTTGGCCACCCGTCCGCGGATATAGCGAACGTTATGCTCTTCCATGGCTGAGCGAATAAATTCTTCGTACCCTTTACCCAGTGCCCGGATGTCGATATAGAAAACGTAGGATTTCGACTGGGGATTGGCTTTTTTCATCATGATGGCGTGTTTTGCGGAATAGGAACAACAGATTTTTGAGCAGTAAACATAGCCCTTCGCTTTATCTCGCGAACCCACGCAATGAACGAAGACAACCCGAACATTCCCTTGAGGCAAGCGGTTTTCTGCCGCCATTTTCTCAAATTCTAAGCTTGTAACCACTTTAGGACTCCGTCCGTAGCTATACTCGGTGTAAGCCGTTGGCTCCATATAATGAAATCCCGCTGCAACAATAATGGCACCGACGATCTCTTGGCGGGTCCCGCTCAAAGTCTTTAACTCAACAGAGAAATCTCCAACGCTTCCTTGGCAGGCTGTTAACGTAGTGTTTGTCAAAATTTCGATGGACGGCGTGGTCTGAACTTTTTGAACTTCCTGAGAAACTAAGGCCTTCGCATCCCCTAGGACCGGAAATGTATAGGTCAATTTTGCAAAGTTGCCTCCGAGCGCGTCTTCTTTTTCAATTAAAATTACATCTCCACCGTTTTGGGCAATTTTCTGGGCAGCAGTAATTCCCGCAATCCCTCCGCCTATGACTAACGTCTTTTTGCTCAAGATACCTGTCCTCCTCTTTTAACGACCGATTCGGTCTAAGACATTTTCGAGACGTGCACGTCCACTGACATGGGCGGCAAAACCTAATTTCGCTACATCAAGTCCCAAACCCATACCGACGAGTTGAGCGATGTGCAGAATAGGAGTTTGGAAATCTCCCTCATCACGGTAATTAAATTGTTGTTGAATGCGGTCTAACTGACTGTGACAATAAGGACACTGTACGACCAGGATATCTGGATCCGCTTCTTTGACGGAATCTAATTTGGTCTTGGTATGCTCTAGAGAAAGGTCTTTACCATTAATAACCTGTGTAAAGCCTGTCCCACAACATTCGCGGTTAGCCGTATAAGGGACGACCTCTCCTCCTAAGATTTCAATAATTTCTTCTAAATATGAAGGCATCTGGGCATCATCGATGGCGGTATATTTCCCACCTCCGAGATAATGACAGCCATAATGCGTTGCGACTTTAATCCCCTTAAGCGGACGTTTGACATTTTCGGCAAGTTCTTCTTTCAGGCGATAGTACATTTCGGCAATATGATAAACACTGCCTGTACCTTTATATTCCTTGCCCATCATGTTTAACATCATATTGACACTCGCCTTAACTTCGGCATTATGATTCATGAAATGACCAAACTCATTTAAAAAAGTCCAGCAACCATTACAAACAACACACGTATCTAGCCCTTTTTCCTCTGCCAGCGATAGATTACGAGCCACAGCAGGCATGGAAGCAGTAGGGGCCGCAACATTGGCAAAGGTTACAAAACCACCGCAGCATGTTTGTTCATCCGAGTCCACAGGTTCGATTCCAAGGATACGCAGGGAATCGGATGAGCACGCTTCAATTCCGGGGTATTTATTACTGGCAACACAGCTTTTGAAGACGAAAATTTTATCGGGTTTGGGAATTTGAGCTACTTTATCAAGTCTTGGCATTTGTTTTCCCTCCTGACGGTTCTCCGTAATTATAAAACCGTGTTTTTGTCGTAATTTTCCCAACTTTTGAAGGTAGAGGCTTTGTTTTGCAGCGTCTCGCTTGCGCATCGTCGCACGTATTACAGTCTAAGAGATCGACTCCGCCGATTTTCTTCATAAAGCTTGTCATACCACTAAGATCCGAAATCATGTTAATCTCAGCAACCCCCCGCTTACTGACCACTCGTTTAGTAGGGAGTCCGGCCGCTTCACGAATTTTTCCAATGTCTCCTACTGTATCCACTACAAATGGATTCCTCTCCCGAATCGAAACTGTAATGCCATCTTTCAGATAGTCCTTCTCCGCATAAGCTTCGAGTTGTTTAACATCTTCCCATCCGTAGCCTTCATTCATCGCGCCTAAACGGAGCATGAAGATAAAAAACGGAAAGTTAATATCCATCGGGCACGTGGAGTAACAACCACTACAGAAAAAGCATTGCCAGAGTTCCACGCTGGATAAAATTCGTTTGATATTCCCGTCTACAAGGTCACGAATCAATTTCCTGGGATTGTAACCGGGTGTCACCGCCGCAGCGGGACATTGTCCCGTACACTTTCCACATTGCAAACATCGTTCTGCCTCATTGACAAATCCCATAGCGATTGGCTTCCACCGCTCGTAAAAATCGTCGTCCCAATCTTTTACTTGTTCGAGCACAAGTTTTCCTCCATTCTGCTTCAGCTTCTACTTACTTACCAGTAACCGCTTGTTTGATCATGGGCGTCATTTGAGGCATGAACTTGAACAAATCCTCACGTGTGTCCTTACTCGACATCATGAACTTAACCATACCAGGCATCATTTTCATCATTCGACTCAAAGGCATTTCCATACTAAAGAGATCTTCAAAATACTTAAGGGTACGCTCCCCTGCATCCTGACTAGTTTCCTTACCATAGGCCTCTAAATAGTTATCTGCCATTATTAAACCCTCCTCAAAAATTGATAGCTTTTTGATTCGTCGCAACGAATATCATAACTGTATTATCCTCATTACTTAATCATTGTTCTCACTTCGACAGACACTGCCCACGACATCCAATGTTTAGAATCTGGTCTGGTTCCATAGGATTATAGAGTGGTTTAAAAAATGAACATTGAGAACAAAAGCTAAGATTTATGGCGTAATTAATTCCACTGCAGTTTGGACAAGTAATCTCTTTCACATTAGGTGGCATAGGATCTACCTTTTCTAAAACCATAAAAAATTTAGGACGAAATTCTGAAACCAATGTCCCACAATGAGAACACTCTAACACCTAACGACCCCCCTCCCCCCGGTTGGGATTAATATTCTAAGAATAGCATCAAATCTATTTCAGGTCAATAAGTAAAATGATAACAGTTTACTTTCTCACGTAATTTCGCCATGTGCGCAAGTAAAATGCCGTCATCCTTATTGAAAGGATAACGGCATAAGAGCATAGTTCCCTTAAATTTATTAATCGAATTGAATTAAAGCTTATAGAAAATTATTTCTTCACTGATTGAGTTTCATTAATGTAGCTATGGCTCTATTTAGCACAGTCTCGAGGTCCTCCCCCTCTTCAATCGCATCGGCCATACACGTTTTTGCATAGCGTTGCGCAACAATTACTGAAACCTTATGTACAGCTGAACGGATAGCGACGAGTTGTAAGAATATCTCCTCACATTTCTTTTCTTCATCCATCATTCGTTCTACCGCAGAAATATGACCACGCACTGTTTTAAGTCTAGTTATAATGCTTTTTGTTTCCTCTGGATCTACATTTTTCACAAGGCCTCTCTTCCTTTCATAGACGATTTATTCTTATTTCTAACTGGAGGGTTTATATTACTCTAAGCTACAATTTATAGCACTTTATAACTTTGATAAGATATTCACTTGCCATCTTGGCTAAGGAAGTTGATAACGTAATTTCACAGAGTTATAATTAAGATACCCTCTCCGGGGGGGACCCGAAATATCTCCTTTAGCATACAACTTAAGAATATATCGGTCAAGTAAGATCAACTAAGAAAGAGAATGTCATTATATGGCTTCTTATATTAATTATCAAGGACTAAATGAAGGGAGATAAGTGAATGGAAGATTTGTCGATATTACGTGATGAAGATTTATCGAGACGTTTACAAACATTGTCTGAAGAACTGGAAGAGATCGAGGAAGAACGTAGTTTTGTGCTGAAGCAGACTGGCCTGCACCTCCCAGGTCATGCTGTTAAACGCTATGAATCTCAAATCCAAGCGTTAAAAGAATCCATTACTGACTTAAAAGGGGAACTGGAACGTCGCCAATAGTAAATAGTGAAGGCCCTTGCTTAATCTCATTTGAAGCAAGGGCCTTCACTATCCATTAACGAAACGCTTACCTTAGGCTAGATTCTTTTCACTAATCGTTTTAATCTGTTCCGCTAAATTTTTTGCGATCTGATCAAAGTTTGGAGATTGATAATCCTCAATCTTGCCAGCGTCCGATAGCGTTGCTAAAGCAGGATCAAGGGGCAATGTTCCCAAGAAAGGAATCAAATTACGTTTTGCTTCTTCCTTACCTTGTGGTTTTCCGAAGACTTCTATCTTCTTACTACAATCAGGACACTGCACATAAGCCATGTTTTCTATCAATCCATAAATTGGGGGTTCATAGTTTCTAACCATTTTGATCGCTTTGCGCACCACCATATTCGCTAATGCTTGCGGACTTGTTACCATCACTACCCCATTGATCGGTAACGATTGGAATATCGTGATGGCGACATCCCCAGTACCGGGAGGCATATCAATTAACAAATAATCGAGTTCTCCCCAAATTACATCTTTCCAAAATTGATTGACGACTTGAGTGATCAGCGGCCCACGTAAGATCACGGGATCATCTTCGTTTTCAATCATAAGATTGAGGGACATGATTTTAATCCCGCCGCGGCTCGTCGGTGCAATGATGCCTCCTTGGCTCGCTCCTGCCCTTTCCTTGATCCCGAAAATTTTTGGAATACTCGGGCCAGTTATGTCCGAGTCTAAAATTCCAACTTTATAGCCTTGACGCATAAGACTTACTGCTAACATACCAGTTACAGAGGATTTGCCGACTCCTCCTTTACCACTCATGACAGCAATGACTTTTTTAACATGGCTTACTTTTTGAGCCTTAGTCAATTCTGGCTCAACAGAACAACTCTCAGTATTACATGATCCAGCTGCTGCACAGCTATTACACGACTCGCTCACAATGCTTCCTCCAATTCAAATTACATCTTTTACTCTCTAAGGACTAATAATCCAATTTATCTTACTCCTCAGATTCTTTCTTTGTCAAGTTTGTCTCTAGTGACTCACTTGCTCTCATGATGTGCAGAATGCTGCCTATCCATTCATCTTAATGTTGATGTTCGTGCCCATGCCCATCACCGTGATCATGTTGGCAGATAGACCCAGTACTCACTATTTTTCCGCCAGCATATAAATTTGCTACTTCAGCCACGTTTCCTGAGGCGCCTGATACAACTTCAAGACCAACTGCATTAAGGCCATTAATCATACCCCCGCCAATACCTCCGCATACAAGTACCTCTACCCCTTTGCTCTTGAACATATTGGCAAGTCCTTCATGCTGATGTTGAAGACCCGTCGAACTAAGAAATTCAACAAAACGTGCATTATTGCCTTCAATTTCAAACACAGTAAATCCTGCAGCTCGTCCAAAATGGGGATCTAATACTTCACCGTTTGATGGAATTGCAATCTTTTTTGACATAAAAAACCCTCCCATATTATTAAAATTCTTTGGAGTCAAAACTGGCCAAGATGATCGTTTAATCTCGGTCTTCAAATCAGTTCATCACGCATATGCTAAGCTTAGCTTAGCTTAATTAAATTACCCTCTTTCCAGGCCATGATAGCCTCCATGAGAGTCATGGTTCGGAAGCAGAATAGGTCGGTATCTTCACAGCTCGAATAATTCTAAGAGCATTGTGTCCTAATTTAGCGGCTATAATTATTTTAACGTTTTCCTTCGCCATGTATTCTGCAACAACAATACCTGCACCATCGGTCCCAATTATGGAAGGATTAGTTCTATACTCTACAGTACCTAATGGATCTTCTGAGTCGCAAAAAAGGAAATACGGGCTACACCCAAATCGCGCACACATCAAATTATCTAGATCTTGCCCCTGAGCAGGTATGGCTATACGCAATATAATCCCCCTTTTCCTTAACCATGGTGTAATGCTTTAGGAGTTTCCTCCACAACAACCACCCTGTCCATGCGCATCTTGTTGCCCACCACTGCAAGTGTGCCTGAGCCCATTGTCAAGTTTCATCTTTTTCATGCTTCCACACTTGGGACAAGCAATTTCATATCCGTGTTTGCCTCCTGTAGTACATGGTTCAACCTCCCAGACATGTCCACAGCCGACACATTCGAACACCCTATTTTTGATCGTGTAGTTTCCTCCTCGAATAATAATCGATCGTCCTTCTACTAATGCTGTGGCAATTTTAGTCCTAGCTCCTCCAAGGATTCGCTGAAAGGTTGCTCTCGAAACACCCATAGATGCGGCACATTCAACCTGATCTAACCCTACTTTGTCTTTGAGACGGATGGCCTCTAATTCTTCGAGCTGAACGAAGACTTCTGGCCAACGTGACCGACCCTGAGGAATAAATGTTTGACCAACTATTCCTTCATTGATTTGGCCACAACAACGCCGTCTTGACATCGCATCAACTCCTTTTGAGCATATGCCCAAATTGATTATATCCCTCTCGTTGTGATAAATCAATTGCAAAAAGGCCTAGTTTACAAATTTATCTGTCTTCTTCAGCCATGGCATTGATTAAGACTGCTTTTAAGCGTTCCAACCCTATAGTGCGGGCTTCCAATGTAATAGAAGTCCAATCCGAAAAATCCAGGATTTCCTCAACATGTTCCATTGCATAATCATCAAAGAACCCTATCGGATCAAGCATTATTCCTCCGCCTGTATACTGGGGGAAATTCTCATTTGCGTTGGCTTTATCCCAGCCTTTAAATACCTGGTCTCGATACTTTAGCCACCCTGGCGTGCAAAACCATATTTTTTCCCCTTCGGCTAATTTCTCCCTTTCCTCCCCAGTAGCCAACATGTCTAGGCAGTTTTCCACATCGGTTCGAGCGATATAGTACCCCTCTTCTCGCATTTCTTCAATGACTGTATCGATGGTACGGTACGGATCGCGCATATTTATATAACAATACTTTCCACCGTACACCACAATTATTTTTTTAGCACTTTTCTTAGCTATTTCCAATTGCTTTTGTAGTTGAATTTCTAATTCATCTGGAACTTGGTGAAGCCCTGGGGCAGTATATAACGCATGTACATCTAGAAAACCAATTTCTTTTAAATAATTTAACTCCGGTATCATAGTTCCGCAGGCCACAATGACATAATCCTTGAATGAAATGTTCTTTACCAATTTAGTCCCCCCCTTTTCGATATCCAACCTAATAAATCCAATTTCTATAGTATTATCTCGATTATAATACCCCGTATGGGTATAGTCAATGTGACTTTATCTGTACACCCTATAGTGTTTGTGACAACTGCATTCTCTCACCTTACTGAAATAGTTAAAGAGCCCTTACCTAGAACTTTAGGTGAGGGCTCCCGTGTTGCTTTTCTCTTTTGGGCATTTAGTTACCACTAGCTATGTTCAACTTTATGACATGTATGTCGCAACTCTGTTCACTGATTAAGTTTCATGAGGGTTTCAATCGCGTTGTTCAAAACTTCCTGACGATCCTCCCCTGAGTCAATCGCCTCTAGTAGACAGGAACTTGCATATCGTTGTGCTATTATGACAGAAGTTTTGTGCACCGCAGAACGGATAGCAACGAGTTGTAATAAGATTTCCTCACAACTCTTCTCTTCCTCTATCATGCGTTCTACTCCAGAAATATGACCTCGCACCGTTTTAAGTCGAGTCAAAATCCGTTTGACTTCTTCTGAATCAACTTCTTTCACAAGGGCTATCTCCTATCTCATTATGATTCATTTTCATCGTTCCCATGGTGATTACTCCTACTTTCAAATTAGATTAATCATCGGATGTCTCTTCGGGGCAGCTTAGCTACGGTAAAGTTTAATATATTTTTGGTAACTATTCAAGACACGTCTTACATAATCCCTTGTTTCCTGAAAGGGAATATCCTGGAGACGGATATTTTTAGGATCAATTTGGCCGGCGCTAATCCATTCTTGTACATGACCTCTTCCTCCATTGTAAGCTGCGATGACCAATGTCCTGTCGTTAGAAAAGACTTTTTGCAAACTGGAGAGATACCAAGTTCCATATTGAATATTCTTCTCTGGATTGAGTAAATCCTCACTCGAAAACGGTTTATCTCCAAGACTTTCTGCGATTGATTGTGCCGTGTTGGGCATCAACTGCATCAGCCCTATAGCCCCTTTATGGGATTCAGATTGTGCCAGAAACTTGCTTTCTTCCCGAATCACGGCGACAACAAGTAAAGGGTCCACTCCATATTTTGTGGCATAGTTTTCAATCATGGCTCGATGAGGATAAGGATAGATAATCTTCTCCACCATGGGAATTTGAGCGATGCTATAACCCACGAGGACAATAAGAACTAAGAATAAGATTGGTTTTTTAATCAATTGCTGAATGCCCTTATCATTTTTAATTCCTTTTATCCATCCCATCTCCTCTCTCACGAACCACCGTACTATTTTAATCTATGGGCATGAGTTCAACGATTATGCTTTACTAAATCGCCTGTTAACTATTAATCTTTCCCAAGTTTCTTCAAGCTGAGCAATGGTTTGCAATTCACTCCCTGAGTTATCAATGACGATATCCGCTTGCTGTCTCTTATCCTCTAACGACCCTTGCGCTGCAATACGGGCTTCTACCTCACTGAGGCTTAGCTTGTCTCGCGCAAGAACACGCAGAATCTGAAGATCCCGCGGTATCCACACTACCCAAACTTCGTCTACAAACTTCTCAAAACCCACCTCAAAGAGTAAGGGGACATCCCACACACAAACTCGAACTCCGCTATCTCTAAGAACGGTTTGTTCCGCGTTCATGCATTCAATCACGCGAGGGTGCACGATTAGCTCAAGGCGCTTTCGAGCATCATCATCGTTGAAAACCTGTGCGCCCAGTTTAGAACGATTGATTTGTCCTTTCTTATCGAGGATCTCTGTCCCAAAATCTTGGACTAATTTTGAAATCACCAACGAATCGGACTGCAACAGATTATGTACCGTTTTATCAGCGTCCAGTACAGGAACTCCTTGTTTTATAAACCATCGGGCTACCGTTGATTTCCCACTTCCGATCCCACCCGTTAATCCGATCGTTAACATATTTACCTCTCCTCAGATCAATTTACCCAATCCGACCAAGATCAACACTGCACCAGGTAAGTATTCTGCTTTGTTCGTCCAGTTTTCCGGAATTTTTCCAGCCATTTCTTGTCCTAGACGTAACATCACCATTTGGGTTATGGCCACAATTCCAATGATTGAGAAGGTCATACCTGCCATTGCAGCACCAATTCCACTGGCAAAAGCATCTACGGCCAGTGCACATCCCAGTAAGATACTCTCCCGAAGACTTATCACCCCAGAACCATCGACATCCGCAATATCTGGTGACTTAAGGACCTGAATCACTAAGCCAAAAAAGCGTAATTGGAATCGGAAAACGGGCTCCAAAACAGGGTTGGGATGGACTGCAGCCATCGCTGGTACTGCTTGGGGAAAGACTTGTTCTTTACGGTTCCAAATCGCTTTCCCTAATTGAAAAATCCCTAATGAAAGTAAGATTGATGCTCCTAATAAACGTGCTGGAATTAATTTAAGCCATAACGTTACCCACCCTCCAAAGAGCATGGATATCCCCATTGCCAAAACTGTACACATTGCAATAGCAACAAGAGAATTGATGGGTATGCGAATACGACGTAGTCCATACGCTAATCCGACCCCAAACCCATCCAAACTTAAAGCCACTGCCATAAGCATAGCTATTCCCATATGTATCCCTCCACCTTGCGACTTCAGGATAATATATGGTTTCTACAGCTATTTGGTGAAATCAATCATTTCCAGCAATCCATTCTTCTAAAGCTTGATCTCGTCGTTGAATTACTTCTTCACATTCTTCGTGAAGCTTCATAGCGAGTTCGTAATTTGTGCCCGCTAAAGACAATCTCTCTTCTAACATATGGAGAGTTTCTTCCAACTCTTCAATTTCTACTTCAAGTTGTTTCATCCTCTTTTTTTCTCGTGCTAGAGTACGACCTTCTTGCAGATCCTGGACATTAGCCTGCAGCTTTGAACTTCGAGCGATAGGAGCAACGACTATCTCTTCTTGTTGCTTGTACTCCTTGAACCCCGTATAATCTCCTTCAAAAAGTAACAGCCCTTGAGGAGTAAGTTCAGCGATTTTAGTGACGACCTTATCTAAAAAGTAGCGATCATGAGAGACTGCAAGCACGGTTCCTTCATAGTCTTGAAGTGCTTCTTCCAATACTCCGCGAGTTTCAGCATCTAGGTGATTTGTCGGCTCATCAAGTAAGAGCAAGTTTCCTTGCTCTAGGAAAAGTTTGCACAATGCTAAACGGCTCTTTTCTCCGCCACTCAATACTGAAATTAGCTTAAAGACATCATCTTTTTTAAACCCATATCGAGCCAATAGATTTCGGATCTCTGGATCCTTTAATTTCGAAACGTCCCGGATCTCATCCATTACCGTACCCGAAGTACCGAGATTCTCATGTTCCTGTGAGTAATAGGCAATTTTTACGTTTGCTCCCAATCGGATGGTCCCCTTAAAAGGGGCCTGTTGGAGAATCGCCTTAAGAATCGTGGTTTTTCCAACTCCATTTTTACCCAGCAAAGCTACTCGGTCTCCACGTCGTAAATCTAGTTGCACGTTGGAAAAAAGAGTCCGGGTACTGAAGGCAATTGAAAGATCCTCTATCAGAAGGACTCGATTCCCACTACGCCCTCCATTTCCCAGTGAAATGGAAAGTCCGTGATCTACCTTGGTAATTTGCATGGGCTTAAGTTTCTGGAGCTGACTTTCTCGTCCGCGAGCCTGCTTGGAGTTGACTCCTGCTTTATTTCTGCGGACATATTCCTCAAGTTTAGCTATTTTATTTGATAAACGCTCGGCTTCCCGACCTAGTGTTTTGGCTTCTAATACTTTCAGTAATTCGTATTCGGAATAGTTCCCGGTATACCCCTTTAAACCGCCGTTTTCCAAGCAGAAAACACGAGACACGGTGCGATCTAAAAAGTATCGGTCGTGAGAAACTATCAGCAGGGCCCCAGGATAATCTCGCAAATATCCTTCGAGCCACTCCATAGCAGCAATATCCAAATGATTCGTCGGCTCATCTAAAATTAAGAGTTCAGGAGCTCGCAGCAAAAGCTTGCATAAAGCCAACCGGGTCTTCTGACCACCACTTAACCTAGCAACCTCAGAATTCATCTCCGCTTCTAGTCCTAAACCCGTTAAAATTCTTCGAACCAAAGCTTCTAAAGCATAACCCCCCTGGCGTTCAAATGATTCAGTTAAGGCTGCATATTGTTCCATAACTTTATCACTCACCGAGGAAGCCATCTTATCTTCTAACTCACGCAGTTGTTCCTGCATCTGTAACAAATCCGCTCGTTCTTGGATCACACAGTCAAAGACGTTCCCCTCATCCCCCACTATCGGAATTTGAGGCAGGTACCCAAAGGAGCCAAGAATTTGGACTTCTCCACTTTCTAAGCGTATATCTCCCAGGCAGGCCCGTATCAAAGTTGTTTTACCCGCTCCATTAGGGCCGACCAATGCAGCCTTTTCTCCATTTTCTAAAGTAAAACTAATCCGCCGAAAAAGCGGTTCACCGGATATATCAACGCCGCAATCTCGGCAAAATAAAACACTCATTTCTCTAGCTAGCCCCTTTATTTTTCTTGGGTGCACAAGTTGGGGACAACCGTATAGACCCAAAATCGTTGCATTTTACTATATCATACCCAATGCGTTCTAACAAACGCTAAGTATGAGACTATAAACTCACGCCCAGGTCTGACAGTCATTGGCAATTATAAAACATGAGCCTCTCTATTAGTATGCCGACCCCTATCCCGACGGTATAAGAAACTAAATCACTCCACAAGAATCCATACCCTAAAACTAATCCACCGATCATAGTCTTTTACTCGCTTAGTTTTTTGAAAGTGTCCAGTACGTTGGACGAGTAACTGACAAGGGTAACTTTGTGCTAGTGTCCCCCTTCGCTACGTTGACCTGGGCTTGGGTGAGAAAGAGACTCTTGGAAAGGTTGGCTCCTCGGCCAAAGTACTATAAGCAAACTTACTGCAGATTACGGACAATATCCCGTGATTGAGAGGCTTCCATGGAGAGTGATCCTTTGAAAACCAGGTTATTTTTAAAGAATCCTATCTTCGATAAATAACTTTACTTAATTCTGGCGTATGTTCGAAATCTACAGGCTGACCCTTATACAAAAATCTTATACCTTTTATCCATTCCCCCTCATAGTCTTTCTGTAGGAATGATTCACTTAAACGAATTGTAGTTATAGTTCCCCCAGTTGATCCTTGAAAAAAGCCAGTACCCCATGAACTAGTCTTTTGGACTGATGTATTAGTTGATTTTTCCGATGTCTCCTCCAGATTGATTGTGGCAATTTTATTATCATCAATCTCTAGCACCTCAATCGGAAGATTACCAAAATAGATTACAGATAAAGTATCTGCAATGGTATCCAATTTACTTTTCAGTGAATCTTCTTTGGGCATAGTTATGTCAAAATCTATTTCCTTCTTGTAGTTATTCTTATAGTTATCAACATCAGCCGAATAAATAGGATATAGTTCCATTCCTTTTGCTGAATTTCTGGTTAAAGTTGTAATTATTGCTACCTGCTTGTCTAGCCTCTTATTTAAGCTTTCTAGTTCTTCATTTAACACAGCTTTCTCTATTTCTAACTCAACGTTCTTTTGCTTTTCTATATCATAGCTCTTATAAGCCTTGTTATTTCATCCTGTAGAGAATTTGAACATCCTGTAACAAGAATACTTGATAGGCATATTAGCAAACACATCCTTAGAACTTTCCTAACCAATAAAAATCCCCCTCTAGTATTATATAGAAAGCTGAATTTCGTTTCTGGTTATGATTTACATGTTTAGAATACTTAAGATTTATAATTTCCTTAAGAATTTGTCATGTAAATAATCATCAGTATTTGTCTTGCCATAAGTGCCTCATATGAATTAATCGAGTGGGGTGTAGCCGAGGCTACCGGTAGTGCTGCAGATGCATTCTTAGGTACACAAGGTGATGTCTGGGATACACAATGGGATATGCTTTTGGCTCTTGGTGGAGCAATTATTTCGTTGATATCAATTAAAGATAACAATTTTCCTCTTTGTAGCCCTGACTTCCTCAATAATATCTCCCTGACGATAATTGCTGGTATAAAGCCTTGGGCAAAGTGCCCCAATCGATCGTAATAATTCCTAGCAAGATGAAAAGTGTCTCTTATCCAATTAAATATGGGCATTTCTGCATATGTGTAGTGTCCACCGATCATTAGAATTATCACGTGTACTAATACCAGTAA
>NZ_JYNH01000053.1 GCF_000960765.1 Desulfosporosinus sp. I2
TTATTACTTCACTCTTTATAGATAAATAATCAAGGGCTATTGGAAGGACCAGCATGTTAGCAATACTATAAACCCAGAAATGAGATTTATCAGGTTTAATGACGTTAAAGTAGCCACGATGGCTAAAAACTATATAGCTCATAAAAATTAAAGGGTTTTTACTCTGCTAATATTTTCATTTTTTCCTATAAGTCTTATTGATAACCAAACTAAAAAAAATAAAGATAGTGATCTTATAATGACATAAATCGGTTCCTGCATAGTTTCACACCCTTTTAATTACCTTTATACTGTGGCTCTTCAAATTCAAGAACTTTTAGTCGATCTTCCAAATCATTGATAATGTGATCGGCTATTTCTAGAGAATTAGTGTAAACTGATTGAGTTTCGTCATCCCTTGTTTGCACTGTATACATATTTAGCGTTCCACGAGCTCCTTTTAAACTTGCTAGAGTTTGTTTTACCTGAGAAGCAACAGTCATATTATCAACCTCCAATTAGTCAATCTTATTATTACAATTACTTCCTTTTTAATTCTTATTTTGAGTTGGTAAGTTAAGGAAGATTTTGAATCATCAGAAATGGTAGAGGCCTTTTTTATATCCCGAATATGGTAATATAGTTTGTTTGTAGTATGTATAAAAAGGCCTAGGCATTCATACCTAGGCAAAGGTTGATCTAAATTCTAGCGGGGGAAATCATATAAAGGATTGTAGGGCTGGGGAATTCCCAACCTTCGCTCTAAACGTTGTAACCAAGGTGGCTCAAATTGTTCTTCAAAAAGTTCCCACCACAAAGGCTCATGTCCTGGTCTTATGCCCATTTTACGTTCAAGTCGTCTAAGCCAAAGCGGGTGAAATTGCTGTTCGAATCTTTCCCATTCAGGTGGTTCATAACCACCAATATAATTAACTGGATATCTAGCAACCATATGAGGATAGGGTGCGTAGATCGGTACGGTTTGTGGATAGTTCATAGAGTTTCACTCCCCTTAGTAATAGTTACCTTCAAAGGTAATATATTCTATTATCTACAAGATGAAAGTTGACCAATATTGAATTTTTGTTTTTTGGAAATCCCGCCGTCTCTGCTGGAGAGGGCTAGCAAATTAGGACTGCACTTTGCTGTCCAACCCCCATTTCTTTACTGGGAGCAGGAAGCCATTGACTATCTGGAGCAAACCCTCGGACAACGGATGAATGACCTAATCCAACTTAAAAACATGGAATATATTACCTACATAAGAATAGACGTTTTCTTTCATACTACTTTTGTACACATTAAAGGAGGGTTTTATATGACCGTTCAACAAGATATGCAGAAAGCGGTTGCTGCTGCTCAATCTGCGTTGGGGACCTATGCTACATTTTCAGAATCAACACAAGACCAATCCGCTAAACAGATGTTTAAGGAAATGACAGGGGATATGCACAAACACGTGGCGATGTTAAATAGCCGATTAGGGTATTTAACGGAAAATAACGACTTAAATCAAAAAACCCAAGCCTAAAACACTTAGAAGAGTCCAGAGTTTAAAAGACGCTTACTCAAAAAATCAATAGTCCAAAGTTATCCATTTAGATACCGAAAGGGCAGTTCCTTCTTAGAGGGAACTGCCTTTTGGTTACACTTTAATTAAGGTATCTCACCGGGTAAGGTAGCTGACCAAGGGAGCAACTCATCTAAGGCGTTCTGGTCTTTGGTATCCAGGTTAGGAAATTGGATGATTGTTTGAAACAATCATCCTGTGATCGAACGCTTGAATTTGATGCTCACTTCGAGCTGTTGTAGGAATAGCCCATATTTGGCTCCTAGTCTTTATGGTTTAATAGTTTTTTCACCTTTGCATGAAAACTTACATATTTATATTAAAGATCCAATATTACCCACTTAATTTAAGGAAAGGAGGATATATGATATGTTTTTCAGCCCATTTTTTAACCCTTTCTTCAGTCCGTTTTTCTTCCCGTTTTTCTTCCCATTCATTGTTCGTCGGAGGCGTTGGTGGTATTAGATAGGTAATCACTTGATTTGTCATATTATTCTTTGATTCTTATCGCATTAGGCGTTATTTTCTAAAAATCACTAGGCGGGCTATCATCTGTAAAAGGTGGTAGCTTTTTAATGGAGAAATTACAAAATGTCGAGTTTTTCAAGATACAATTTAACAAAATAAAAAGGGCTTCCCAGTTATGAGGCGTTCTGCCAATAAACTGTTTAACGTACATCGACTAGCAGTATACCGATATTCCATGCCCCTCCACTGAATACACTAAAAGCAGCTTGAGATACCGTTCTTAGAAAAAACGTCCCATCGAAAAAAGCCTAGTGCAATTTTATGCTGGGGCTTCCCTATTTTTAATTACCCTATTCGGGTTATAAAAGAGGCCCCCACCGTTTCCGATGAGAGCCAATGAGTAGGACGAGCGATTTTACAAGGGATATTATGCCTAGGATTTGGTTTATTATCCCGGGATTATTATATAAAGCGAGGAAGCGAATTAAAGTCCCACAATGTCTCAGAATTTGATTCTCTTCCAACATTATCTGTAATAGAATCCATTAACAAGAATCGTTGAACGGAGGTTGAATATGATAGACCTTGATGTTCTTGATAAACAATGCCCAAAGTGTCATGGCCTCGGCAGGACCGAGAACCCCACGTGGGTGCAGTTCTGGACCATACAAAGCAGTCTTGTGGATTCGTTTCGAACCTTGGAGGAAGAGCAAATAACCCTTGTGGAACGGATAGCTCCGGATCAACCAGATGAACCCATGTTCTTTGTTTGCAGGAATTGTCATGGCAGGGGGAAAATACTGACCGATAAAGGGAAACGGCTTATGGAGTTTGTTAGGTTTTGGATAAATCCTAACTACTAAACGTGTAACAAATTAGCTGAAGGAAAAGGCGCATGCCCCCACTCACTAATATTGAAACCAAAGTTAATCTTAGCGTAATTCTACTTAAATTTAACTTGACGAACAGATTCTTGGAGAGTCTGTACTGATTTTAAAAACTGTTCATTTTCTGCATCATCCATACTCAGCGGCAAGCGCCGGAGAATACCTTCTTTGCCAAGGACACTTGGTACACTAAGGGCAACTTCTAGCTCTTTATATTGATCATCAAGCAAGGCGGAAACTGTTAAGACGCTTCGTTCATCGTGCAAAATAGCCCGCAAGATCCGAGTACAACTTAGACCTATACCATAATAGGTTGCCCCCTTACGATTAATTATTTCATATGCTGCTTTTCGTACTTCAGCCGTAACTTGTTTCTGGTAATCCGCTCCGCATAACCCACTACATTCCCGGCAAAGCAAACTGATTGGAGTTCCCGCCACGCTGACAGAACTAAATAATGGCACCTCTGAATCGCCATGTTCACCTACTACATAAGCGTGAATATTCCCAGGGCTTAGTTGGCAGCGATTGCCGAGAATATAACGGAAACGGGCTGTATCCAAAACTGTTCCCGAACCGATCACACGGTATGCCTTAAGTTCCGGATACGTTCTCGCAATAGTCGTCAGAACATCCACTGGATTTGTCACTAGCAGAAAAATGGCTTTCTGTTCTACCTGTAATACTTGATTTAAGATTGAACGCAGTATCTCAACATTTTGTTGGGCTAGATCCATACGAGTTTGTCCAGGCTTTTGGTGGGACCCTGCAGTGATCACAATGACATTAGCCCCACGACAATCCCCGTATTGGCCAGCCCGTATCTCCATCGGACTAGTGTAAGGGAGGCCATGGCTTAAATCCATGACCTCTCCTTCTGCTTTATCTTGATTACTGTCGATAAGAACAAGTTCCGTACACAATCCTTGAATTAAAGTTGCATAGGCAATACTTGAACCAACAAATCCGCTACCAATAATTACGACTTTACTGGGATTTATGTTCAATTCAAAACCCCCTTTTTGGGGATTATAATCTCCCGAGCAGTAAGATATTATTCCTAGATAAGGTAGTGCTAGGGCCAACATCCCTTCTGTGTTTAAAGACTCATGTATAATCTATACTACCCATTCGGGTTAGGGGTATAAAAGAGTCCTCCGCCGATTGATGAATTACATGGCACCACCGGATCAATTCAACGAATTGTTTTATGCATATAAAATGAGTTTTCTGACATTTGAACCTAATAATATAACTATAGGAGCAGGGCGATTATAAACGTTCTGCTCCTTCGATTTTCCTTGTTTTAAACCAATGAGCACCGTAATCTTGATACCTTCATATACTGAAGGTAGTTAATAGCTCACACATACAAAGGAGGCATATAAATGGTTGCGGTTCTCAATGGAGTTCGCCTAGCTATTATAGGTGGGGATGATCGCGAACTCTATCTCATTCCTGAACTTTTAGAACAGGGAGCGAACATAGTCGGGGTCGGCTTCGAAAAAGCATCTCCTATTCCGGGGATGGCATTGGCATCATCTGCTTTAGAGGTAATTAATCAAGTTGATGCTTTGCTTTTTCCGATGTTTGGCACCGACGAACGCGGGGGGGTGAAAGCAAAATATTCAGATTCTCCCATCGTCTTGAATAAAGAGGTACTTCAGGCAATTCCAAGTCGTGTTCCTCTTTTTATCGGTTGGGCACGCCCGGCTCTGAAGTCTGCTGCAGAAATGATAGGAATTCGGATCATAGAAACCGCAAATCTTAATGAGGTTTGCATTCTTAACTCTATTCCTTCGGCAGAAGGGGCGATTCAAATGGCAATGGAGGCCACACCGATCACGATTCACGGAAGTAAAAGTTTCGTTCTAGGCTTAGGTCGTCTTGGTTGGACTATTGCGCGTATGTTGAGAGGTATGGGAGCTCATGTCACCGGAGTAGCGCGGAAACCCGCTGACTTGGCACGAGCCGAGGAAATGGGAATTAGGGCAGTGCATTTTTCCGATCTGGAAGATGAGATTGGAAGAGCAGAAATCATATTTAACACTGTGCCTCATCGTATTCTCGACCGAGTGATGCTGGATTACCTAAATCGTGATGCGGTCATCATTGATTTAGCCTCTATTCCAGGAGGCACAGACTTTGAATACGCAGAAATGCTAGGTATCAGGGCACTCCTCGCCCCAGGGCTTCCTGGTATTGTTGCCCCCAAAACGGCAGGTAAAATGCTTGCTAAAGTGTACCCACAACTTATTCTTCGCCAACTTATCACAAGTAAACTCCATGCATAATTGGCAATCTCCCCAAATGATGAACTTGGCTTAAATGCTCGAAATATCGGAACATTGTTGATTGCCAAAAACAAATATTTCATTCCCCATGGCCAAGATAACCTTGTGGTTAAACCCAATTCTTTAGTTGCACACATGGATAAATTCCGAATGTCATTATAAGGGCATGTACAGGAAATCAAATTCAACCGATACTTGTAGATTATCGCTAATCCTTAACGAATAATGGTGCCCTGTTTCAAATCAGCAGGGCACCATTTATATCATGTCAGTCAAATTGTTATAGTTAAGCGCGGCGTTGTTTAATTACTTAGAAATAGTTTTCCAAGAGTCACATCTGGATCGGAGTCGCTTCTTCAAAACCCATATTGAGAATCGCTCGAATGACAAGGTCACTTAATCCTAATTCTTTGAATGAAGGGATGAGTAAATCCCCGGGGTTAGGGCAGGAAGAATTTGCTCCTCTAGGCTGCAAATAGAAATTAATCACATGAAATTGTTAAGGATTTCAAAATAGCTATAGAGGGTATTGGTGCGGAGAGTTGTCCTGGAATAGGATTTAATTTCTTTGATGACACCATAACCTTCAAACTTTTAGAAGGTGAAGCAATTCCTGAAAAGGTAAAAGCATATACACAGCTTGTAGCATTATTAAATCAAAATGCCAAGACTTTAAAACATGCTTCTCCTAGAGCCAAGGATACTGATAATAATAAGTTAATCAGTACCAATAATGAAAAACAAAATGAAATTATAAATATCATTACTGATTTATTTTCATTGGCTAAAGAAACTGATAAAGATGAAGCATAGTCAAAATACCGGAAGGTAATGAAAAAGATCAATGAATTTGCTGGAGAAACTAAGGTCGCACACTCTTTCGTTTAGTATATTAAAGAATCCCTTTTGTCGAGAGAACTTGTTCTGATAAATATCCAAGTGATAAACGACCACCAAAATAAAAATGTAAGATAAGCGAAAGATGGATAAAACCAAGGTCTAAAATCAAACAAACCGATATTATGAACTAAATAACCATAACAAACACTAAACAAAGCAAATGCGAAAACATAAATGTATTGAAATGTTTTCTGCTGTGGTAAAAAGCTAAGGAAAATCATAACTGTAAGAATCCAACTGGGAGGAGAAAGTATATTTTGACCTAAAACGTTGAAAATACCAGCATTCTTAAACCAAATAATGTTAAGGAAATTTTGAAATATACCAACTACCACTACATCACCTAATCCTCCGAGAAGGACACCATAAATAAAATATTTCTTGAGATCATTTTTAGGGATGGTTATGAGTACAACAATAAACGCGATTAGTATATAAGACGGATAAAAAAATGTAGTTAGCATGAATTACTCCTTTCAAACACAAAATTTTTTGTAAAATAGTTTGCCAAAATTTTAGGAATATATTCTAAATTACCTGTCTACCTTTTCATAACGTTAATTATCGGATCCCAGCCTTAGCTTTTAGACGTGGCTCAATTATTACCAGAATAGTGGGATCTAAACTCAATCAACTCTTTTCTATTTCCGCTGCATTAGATATGATCATATGCAAATCAATCTCAAGGTTTGCTCGAAATACTGAGGACTGCCTACACTTTGTAAGGAAGCTAAAAGAAAGAGGAATACCTGTATATTTTTAAACGGAAAACATAGACACACTTGGTTTTGGTGGTGAACTTCTACTTACAATTCTTAGCGGGCTGGCACAGGACCGCTTTGCATATTTGGATATTAGGTTTTCAAATTCTCAACATATCTTGGACTATCCATATGTGAGTAATAAAATACGTTTTTTGAAGGGCACTTAAATTGGAATCTATAGTGATCTAAGTAAGTACCTATTTATCTGTAGATTAACATATACTGCCATAGTAGGGTAGCTAGGGGGGGAGGTTGATCGAATTTCGACTAGGATAAAAGACCTAGTCGGTTAGGGGCTTTTTTCCCTACTTACCTTAGTAAGGTGGATTATGCAGCTTTGTTGTTTTATAATTGCCATGATATATAGGTATTAATATAGGGTTTGAGGTTAATATTTTTTAAAGGAGTACCTTGTTGATGCGCCAAGTAAGTGTGAACAGTCTTAAAGTAGGAGATATGATGGGTCGGACGATTTATTCTGGACAGGGGCGAGTCCTGCTGGGGCGGGGAGTCCTTCTCACTTTACCTTACATTGCACGATTAAGAGAGCTAGGAATAAGTATTGTCTACATTGATGATGAAGAGACACGAGATATTATTATCGAGGATGTTGTATCAGAGGAACATCGTCGTGAGGCGATCATATCCTTCGAACAGTCGAGTGAAGCAGTCAGACTGGGTAAAGATTTTAGTGGCTTTGAAGTAAAAAAGGCCATTAGCAACATTGTAGAAGATATTCTTTACCAGAAAGAAATATTTTTAAGCCTTGTGGATATGCGCAGTTTCGACAACCAAATGTTCTCTCACGCGGTCAGCGTGTGTGTGCTTGCTACTGTTTTAGGTAAGGCTCTAGGGTTAGATAGGGAGAACTTGGAGGCTCTGGCCATCGGTGCTTTACTGCATGATATTGGCACAGTAAAACAGCCGAAACAGCTTATTCACAAAAGAGTTCCGTTGACATCTCAGGAAACTTCTCTTTATCAAACGCACACTGTGAATGGCTTTGAGATTTTAAAAGCTAAACGCGAACTAAGTCTTTTAAGTGCCCATGTCGCTTTACAACATCACGAACGGATGAACGGCAGTGGATATCCCCGTCAATTAATCGGAGAACGTATTCATCACCTGGCTCAAATTGTCGGTATCGCTGATTTTTACGATAACTTGGTTAATGGAGCGCCTGGACATCAAAAAATGTTACCGCATGAGGCTTGCGAAATCGTGATGGGGAGTGCTGGTACGCTTTTTCCCCAGGATCTTGTTGTAATGTTCTTAAAACATGTGGCTGCCTATCCAACCGGATGTACAGTTAAACTTAATACTGGAGAAATTGGTATTGTTGTGGATCAAAATAAAAGTCTACCAATGCGACCGATTATAAGGGTTTTAGCGGGTGATGATACTTTAACTGCATTTGTTAAAGCCAGAGAATATAATCTTGTGGAGAAGCATACCACTTTTATTGAGAGTATCTTAGTATAGTTAAATAATCTTAGGGTTTCTGGCTCATTGCTTAACGAACGAGATATTACTTGTCCACACCCAAACGGGTTTCTGGAAAAGGGCCTGCGAGCGAATAGCAGGTTTTAAGATATGCCCTTTAAGGGTTAATGCATCTGCGATATTTGATATGGTTTGAACTTTATTGGATACATTCAATATGAAAGGAGGTTGCCATGCAAGCAATCCCAGAACAAACACAAGACCATGACCGCCAAAACCTACTGCTAAAGCAATATCTGAATACTTCTCCCCGAACAAGATTGAACAACTTGTAGGGGAGTTTTCTTTTTCAGAGTTACGCAAGTTACTAAGCGAGATGGATTTGGAATTCTTTAGCTTATGTTATTTCCCTAAATACTTCGACCGTAAATTTGGAAAATTCCACAAAGAGCTATTCGAGGAACTGAAATACATGCTGGACAATAAAGGGTTGACCCGTTCAGGATGGGCTTTATATCGAAATAGGCTGTGGCATATAGAATATGAAAAGTGGTTGAGGATTCTATCAAAGATGGTTTCCCTAATTAATACTAAAGAAATTTTTTGTCCACATCCTCAAAAGTAGACGCTGGATTAAGGACGGAAGGGATTTGGATAAGCGCTGATGTGGAAATGGCGACATTTGCCTATGTTACGGGCGTGAGCTAATAGAGCCACAACCAAGGATTTGCCTATGAAAAGATATATTTGACAGGTTGCATCTTGATTTCCGACGTAGCAGAAGGATCTCTCGAACCGTGCATTTTCACTGGCACAAAAGACTTGTTTTTATAGGGTGAGCGCATATGAAAGCTGATTTTCCTAATACTAGAAAGTCGATTTATGAGTTTTTGATCGAAATATGTCGAGAAAAATTTGTAGGATTATGTGTTATTGTAGTGTAACATTAGAAAGCAAATAGTTTGAATAAGTAGGTATAAACATTCAGTGTCGGTATCTCTCTTTTTGACCAAGTGAAGTGATAAAGGATATCTCACAAGGGGATGGAGACCTAACGAAACGGTTGAACATTGTAACGAATGACGAGATCGGAAAACTTTCTCATCATTTCAATTGGTTTATTGGGAATATTCATAGCATTGTTAAGGAAGTTACCGACACGGCCAGTACTCTGGGTGCCACGAGCGAAGAATTATCCGCCGTTGCCCAAGAAGCGACTGCTGCAAGTGAACAAGAGTACTGCATAAACTTATCGGACTATGGTTGATAACCATTTCGTTTTACTACGTATAGGTGGAGTCCCAATTGATTTAATCCTGCGATAAAAGTCTTTCAACAGATATGAGTAGGAAAACTGGGAGGGGGGAAAGATAAATGAATTGGTTGTTGGAACGGGTACAACCAAATTCAGCAACGGGAATGACAGCGAGCGTAGATCTTTTTGATAACTTTGGAGTTTTATTATTGCATAAGGGACAGCCGATTACTGAAGGTATAAGGGATCGGCTGGAGAAACGAGAAGCTTTTGTTTGGAGCAAACAAAAAAACATAGGTTATCCATCTGAGAATGTGAAACCCTTTCCTAAAGATGTGTACATAAAATTAGTGGGTTCATTATGGAGCATTTACCATGAAGCAAAACTAATTCAACCGGAGCAAATTGAAAAAACTGTGTTGCTTGTAGAAACTATTTTAATAGAACTGAAACCTCGAAATATCTATTTAGGTTTTGATGAGGTACGATTAGACTTGGAGAAGTTTAAACAACATGATTATGGAACGTTTGGTCATAGTGTTAACGTCGCTTTATTAGCGGCAATGATGGGTATGCGTTTGGGATATAAAGAGAAGAGACTCAAGTATTTGACATTGGGGGCACTACTTCATGACATTGGAAAGCTGAGGGTGCCAAAGGAAATCTTGAACAAGCCAGATAGTTTGACGGATGACGAGTTTGCCATCATGAAACAGCACCCCCAGCTGGGAGTAGAAATGCTGAAAAATACCCGTTTATTACCTAGTGTGACTGCGACTGTTGAAGAACATCATGAACGTTGGAATGGGAAGGGTTATCCTTACGGATTACAAGGGAAAAACATTCATCTCGATGCTCAAATCGTAGCCGTAACCGACGTCTTTGAAGCATTAACCGCCGACAGACCCTACCGCAAAGGCTTACCTCCCTACCATGCCCTGGAAATGATTCTAGCATGGTCGGGAAAAGACTTTAACCCGAAAGTGGTGCAGGCTTTTCGGGAATCCCTCATTTTATACCCTGAAAATGCAATTGTTACCCTTAATACGAGAGAAATGGGAGTGATCGTGGCAGTGCCCTTGCAACTCCCAACGCGGCCTCTTATTCGTCTATTATTTGATAGTAATGGTAGATTTCTCAATAAAGAGACATATGTGGATTTAATGCAGGATTTAACCCGGTTCATTAGGCGTGTGGAATTTAAAGAAGTGGGATGAAAAAGGTTAGCGGATAATGGTGGTTTTATAGATATAAAGTTATTGGACTTATTGCCTAGTGGATGATCACGGGGGAGGAGTTTTCTATTTGCCTCTTAAATTTATAATCTTTTCACAACATGTTGAAATATGTAAAAACGTGGATTATAATACCATTGTATGAAAGTGAACTAGGAGTGCATAAAATGCTAGGGACTATGTTGGTAACATATAGTCAACTGTGCGATAGATTTTTCTTGTTGATAATCTTACGTACTGGAACACCGCAGCCAAAGCGGTGTTTTCTGTAGAAGTATCATAGAATATTTTGGACAAACTAGTTTTGACAATCAAAAATAAAACGGAGGTCTACTCGTGAGCGTTATGAAAGAAGCCAAAAAAGCAGAAATCCAAATGCATCTAACTGAATTTGAAATGCCACCTATGCAAGATGTTGTAATTGTGGGCCGTAATGCACCTATAGGTCCAGAGGCATTAAAAAGGATGGTTGATGTCCTCAGTCCGGATCAATACAAGATCATTAAGGTTGACCACCCAGTTATTGAGGCCATCGTAGTACGCAATGCTCTTATGAACATGATCCCTGAAGAGAAATTAAGTAAGTTTATTTTAGAAGAGGGGGAAAAGATTGTTGATGCAAGCTCGATTATCAAAGCACATGTCAATATAACTGTGCACGTCAGCAAATCTATCGATTTATGATAAACATTAAACGAGTTGCAGATATCTATTCTAAAGAATTTTACGCAGTGGATGTTTTGGATGGAGTCTCCAAGATAAGGTCATTTTTATTGGAAACAGAAAGTGGCTGTTGTCCGGTCATGGATGAGGGTGATCTGGTGGGAGTAATAACATACAAGGATCTATTGAGAACACATCCCAATCGAATCATTGCTGATGCTATGCGAGGGGAACCGATCACCGTTCCTGCAGAAATGCCACTTTGGCAAGCCGAAGAAATTTTTAAAGAAACTGGATTGGATGTCGTATTAGTTCAGGACGAAGGACGGTTATCCGGTATTTTATCCCGCAACTTGCTTGAAATACAACTTGGGTCTCACATAGATTTGCTAACTGGGCTTTATAAGAGTGATTACATATACTATCATGGTGTCCGACTCTTGAAAAATAAACAAGAAATCAGCGTTATATTTTTTGATATAGACAATTTCGGTGTCATTGATAAAACATACGGTCATGCAGTAGGGGACATTATTTTAATCGAAGTGAGCAAACTACTAAGAGAAAATATTCCTTCAGAGGCCTTCTTATGCCGTTTTGGAGGAGATGAATTTGCCGTTTTATTGCCAGCGCACTTGGACGAAGGAGCGGCATTAGCATACCGTATGGCGGATATTATAGGTCGACATAGTTTTGTCCGCGGAATAGAAATTAGTGTTTCTGCTGGAGCAATTGGGGGACGGCGGCATGAAGAACGTGATGATGATCCGTGGAATACAATGGAGCAACTGATAAATATTGCAAGTCTAAGGTCAACAGAAGCTAAAAAGAGTAATGCAACACTTTTCATGGCTGAAATTCAGGGTGCAAATGAAATTGCCTAGCAGAGAAGGGAACATTAGAGGGTTTGAAACCAATTTGTGCATCGTGCAAGCGAATCCTAGATGAACAAGGTTATTGGAACCGTGTTAGATTTCAATGGCGCGTTACTGAACAATGACACCGATATTCTCGCTTTTTCATTTCTATAATAATCCCGCATACTAAACCGAATTCTGAACCGAATTCTGAACATAATATCCCTCGTAAAATCGCTCGTCCTACTCTTTTGGCTCTCCACGGAAACGGTGGGGGCCTTCTTAATTTTTCAAGGAGCAATTAAAAATACACTATTGCGAACTGACTTTTTCAGGAGTATCTAAATACGTTAGCATACTTTGTGTTCGTTTGTTTGGTTAGCCTTATACTTCAGTTCTCAATGTATAGCATATCAACAGGCGTTTGGATATCAACCTTATGGGCTTTACCTTTTAGTAGCTTGGCCCCTTTAGGCAAACTGGCAAAAAACTCACTCCCAATTTCCGGACTGCTTTCTTATTTAGCATCAACTGGACTGAATCCGGCATTTCGAGAGGAATGCTTTTTTTACCTTTAAACAATCTTTAAAATTGGATGTTATAGTCTTAAGGATACGACTACAAAGGAGGGAAAAAGATGAACGAGACTCTTCAAGTTGGTCCATTTTTGCTCAAGACGCACTGGTTGGTTGTTATTTTTTCCGCTTCCGTAGGTTATTTTATTATGAGATATCGCTTGAAAGCAGCCGGATATCCAGATAAACGGATGATCGAGACGATCGAAAACAGCTTAATTACTGCTCTTATGGTATGGAAATTTAGCTTGATTCTTTTCGATCCGGTAAGTGTTGTTACCAACCCTTTGGCTTTACTCTATTTCTCGGGTGGCGAGCATGGGATCTGGCTGGCCGCGGTAGTTGCAATCGTTTATTTTTACCTTCGTGCGCAAAAGGACCAGGTTTCAGTTTGGGTTTATGGGGATTTGCTAGCTGCAGGTTTTTTGGCAGCCACAGCAGTGTACTATTTGATTGACATGGTTGGGAATAAACAAATGGTATGGGTTGACGGGAGTGAAATTATCATCGCCCTGCTTATTCTCCTGCTAATTTTTCGGAGAAGCAAAGAAATCGGCAAGCCTAATCATCTGAATCAGGTCCTATTATGGTTTAGCCTGGGTCAAGTGGGCATTGCGTTTTTGAACCCGCTCAAACAGAATTATTGGTGGGGGTTTTCCCAAGAGCAAATTCTCTATTTAAGCCTTGCCGCACTTTGTCTTGCCATAGACTTGTTTCCGGAGAAGAAAAGACTTAATAAAAATGCATAGGGGGGAAGTTAGGTGGAGAATGTTTCAGTACTATTTGCCTTTACGGCAGGGATGTTATCGTTTTTGTCGCCGTGTGTATTTCCGCTAATTCCGGCTTATGTTGCCAATCTTACCGGTTCAACGCTCGGAGATAATAGGGTAGAGGTTTCCAAAAGTTTGTTGCTGGCCCGCTCTCTCAGTTTTATTATGGGTTTTAGTTTTATCTTTGTGATGATGGGGGCATCGGCCAGCGTATTGGGACAGATTTTCACCCATAACCGGGATATCGTCCAAAAAATAAGCGGACTTTTGATCATTATCTTTGGTTTACAGATGGCTGGAATCTTAAAACTGCGTTTTCTAATGATGGAAAAACGTTGGGAAGCTAAACAAACAGGGGAAAAGAATGTTTGGCGATCCTTCATTCTGGGTATGTCATTTGGAGCAGGCTGGACACCCTGTGTCGGTTTGGCGTTGTCTTCAATTCTCCTGCTGGCCGGATCTGCAAATACGGTTTATAGTGGGATGGTAATGCTTTTTGTTTATTCACTGGGCTTAGGCATCCCGTTTCTGGCAATTTCCCTGATTATCACTTACTCTTTGCGCGTTGTGAGGAAAATCAATCGAAGTTTGGGCTTGCTCTCCTTAATCAACGGCTGGATTCTCATTGGCATGGGTTTATTGTTGTTTACAGGCCAGTTGCAGAAGATAAGCGCCTGGTTAGCCGGGTTTACTTTTTTTACGTATTAGAAAGGAAGATTTAGCAATGAAAAAATATTTAGCGGTTGTTATTTTAATCGGCCTGGTGATTTGGGGGTTGTATGATGTGGGGGCAAAGTCCGATTCAGCCGGAGTATCAACGAACACGGATCAAGGGCAGCAGTTGACAGTCGGTCTGGAAAAAGGGAATCTGGCGCCGGATTTTGAATTGCGGAGTGTAGACGGGAAGGCTATAAAGCTTTCCAGCCTCAGAGGAAAAAAAGTGATCGTCAACTTCTGGGCAACCTGGTGCCCGCCCTGCCGCCTGGAGATGCCGGAAATGGAAAAGTTTTATACCAAAAATAAAAATGAAGGGATTGAAATCCTGGCCGTCAATCTGACTAAAGCGGAAAAGAGCCGAGCGGATGTTCCGTCATTTATGGAAGCGTATGGTATTACATTCCCAGTGCTTCTGGACGAAAACGGGGATGCAGCCCGGTTGTACGATGTATCATCGATTCCTGCCAGTTTTATTCTTGATACTCAGGGAGTGATTCGAGAGAAAATTGTCGGACCTATGACCTACGATTCGATGCAAGAGATGTTGGGTACGCTAAAATAAGGCTACTGTTTTAAGGGTTAATGGAGCTCAGATGTAATGGTTCAGGATTTATCGCAGAGCGGATGGAGGTGTATGTTCATGAACACTAAGGGGAAGTCTGTTTTAATTGTCGAAGACGATGCTAAAATCCGCCAGCTTGTTAAGGTATATCTGGAAAGAGAAGGGTATGAGGCCTTGGAAGCAGAAAACGGGGAAGACGCTTTAGGAAAATTTAAACAATTTGACCCATGTTTTGTGATTTTAGATTTAATGCTGCCCAGATTGAGCGGGGAAGAAGTCTGTACAACGATCCGGACGGATTTGAAAAGCAATGTGCCGATCATCATGCTGACAGCCAAAGTAGAAGAGATTGAACGTATTCAGGGATTAAGAATGGGGGCGGATGATTATGTCACTAAACCGTTTAGCCCCCAGGAACTGGTGACAAGAGTCGAGGCAGTTTTGCGGCGGACCGCTCAGCGTTGCAGCAAAATAACCTACCGGGGACTCACTCTAAAACCGTTAAGGGGAGAAATTCATTACAAGGGAGAACCCATTGTTGTGACGCACCATGAATTTCGTTTGATGTATTTTCTCATGAGGCATCCCAACCAGATTTTGACCAGGGAACAAATTGTTGAAGAACTTTATCCGAATCAGGAAAAAATTGTTACGGAAAGAACCGTCGACGTGCATATCGGCAAACTACGGGAAAAGCTAAACTATGATGGTGACAGTGAAATTATTGAAACGATCAGGGGAATGGGGTATCGCTTTGTTGCCTTCTAAGAACTGGTTTTTTTGGCGAAGAAGTATTCTTGCCAAATTAATTTTGATTAATCTGCTGACCATTGCGATTGTGATTTGGCTGGCGGGTGTTTCCGTTAAAGATTTTGCCTGTTTGCTTTCCAAGCAGTATCAGGTTGCCGGCGGAGCACCGAGTAATTTGTTTGACCGGACCCTGCAGTTTTATCTTATACGAGCAAGTATCCTGGCGGTCATCGTGGCTGGTATCCTATACTATTTTCTGGTAAGGAAGCTGATCTTACCGTTGCAGCACTTGGGAACTTCGGCTCAAAAGATGGCAAGAGGGGAGTTTCAGCCTTGCCGTGAAATTCCGTCCGAAGATGAAATTGGCCGCCTTATCTCTGACTTTAATCATTTATCCTCCAAGTTACAGCAAACAGAGGAACTCCGCAAAAAAATGGTGAGCGACATAGCTCATGAACTGAGGACGCCTCTCACTAATATTACAGGATATCTGGAAGCTTTAAGCACCGGCGTCATTCAGGGCGAACCGGAGCTTTACCGCTCATTGCATGAAGAAGCGCTGCATTTGACCGGTTTGGTGGAGGAACTTCATCAGTTAAATATTTGGGAATCGAAAAGGCTAAGGCAGGGCAAGTTGCAGAAAATCTCCATTGAGAATGCCATTGTATCAACACTTAAAAGTTTTGAACTTGAATTAAGTAACAGGGAAATAAAAGTAGAGGCTAATATCCAGACTGCTGATATATTAGGAAATAGGGAGGGGATTAAACAGGTCATCACCAACCTGCTGAAAAATGTCCTGAAATATGACCGGGGTGGCTGGGTAAAAATCGAGGGAAAAAAGGAGGACCATATTTACAAAGTGGTTGTGACAAATATGGGACAACCCATTCCTGACGACAAAGCGAACCAAGTGTTTGAGCGTTTTTACCGTCTGGACTCCTCCCGTAACCGCAAGACTGGAGGAGCGGGCCTAGGACTGGCTATTATCAAAGAAATTATTGACCAACACCGGGGGGAGGTCGGTTTAATTTCCCGGCAAGATGAACATTCCTTTTGGTTTACAGTTCCTTTAGCAGATGCATGAGAGGAGATATAGACTATGAATAATTCCTTAACTAAGAAAATCATCCTTTTTACTCTAAGTGCTTGTCCAATGGGAAGGTCTATGGGAACAGTATTGAGAGAAGTAGCTGCTTTATTTCCTGAGTTGAACTTTCAAACAGTGTATGTTGAAATTCAAGTGGAAGAAGCCAACCATTACCGGATTAAAACAAATCCCACGACGCTTTTCGTCGACGAAAATGGCAGAGAGCTTTACCGTCTGGAAGGTTTTCACGAAACAAACATTGTTACAGATACCCTCGAAAAGATTAAGCAACAGAAGATGGAATTAGCACCGGACTTGACGGAAAACAAAGAGACGGTGGAGAGGTATTTTCTTTACCTTTTAAAAAACGGTAAAGTTTCGCCTGTGGAAGTAGCCTATAATAACCGGACTTCGATCAAAGCACCCCGCATCACTGCGATTACTTTACTTGTCCAAGCTTCTATAGAAGGCTACAGTAACCCATTTCCCCCGGGAACAACATTAGAATTGGTTCAATTTCGCGATACTACTGGAATCATTACGCTCAAGCTGGCAACTGATGTAGATCAAGCCACGTTGGGAATTATGAAAGAAGCTTTACAGCAAACACTCTCCCAGTACGGTATTAAGCAAGTGGAGCTAGTATTACAGAAATAATAAGGGGAGTAGTTCTGTTTCTGGAGACCGCCACAACTTTGGGCGCCATTACCGAAGCATTTATTGCGGGCCTGATCAGCACGAAACTATTGTCTATTATTTTTGCGTTGCTCTTACTCTACTCAGCCAGTGTCATTTTCAAAAGGAGGCACTCTGAGATATTGGATTCAATACAAGGGAGGTAGGAAAAGTGGAAGCTGAAGTAATAATGTATATGGCACCTATCTGACCGCATTGTGCACGCGCTAAGCGGTTCCTTGCGGGTAAAGGAATTAAATTCGAAGAAAGAAATATAATATTTCCCAAAGTGCGCAAAGAAATGCGAGCTTTGACGGATGCGATGACGATACCAGTCACAAAAGTGGCAGACCGGGTGCTTGTGGGTTTTTCACAGGCAGAGTTTGAGCAGGCGTTTCAATCTTACCGATCCGGTCAATAATTCTATAGTTGAAAATCTGTTATCAATTCCTATTATATCTTGATCGCGTTCATCAGCCAAATCAGTCTTGGAGGTAAAATGCATGAGCTTTTTTAAGGGCTTGTTATATTAATTGCCTAGATGGGTACAAATGTCCCTTGCAATTCCACGCTCGGCGGGCGATGCCGTGCCAAATACATCCGCATGGCATCAATACTATGAAGAGTGATATTTTGACGGTTTGTTCCGTATATGGGAGGAACCCCTTGTTCTGTAGCAAAAGTTGCTTTGTAGATCTGACTTGCCTTCACCTCATCTTGGCCTATGAACAACTTCTGAATGCGTTGCCCCCTGGGGTTTTCAATGCGGATATAGGCGGTAAGGCCGAGACAACGCTTAACATATCCTCCCATTTGCTGGAATGGATCAGAAGAAAACGTACGCTCAAGATTTTCCTCCAGCATTCTTACTATTTCCTCTCCTGAAAGGTCGACAATTGATACTGGAGGATTCATGGGAATAATGTTGTAGAGATCATTCAAAATTACCCGTCCAGGGATAATCGGGGCACCGTAACGCCAGCCATTGGAAAACGCAATTTGGGCTCCGGTAGTTTCAAGAAGGCTTTGCAAAAGAAAATTATCCATCGTTGACTCAAGTGACGTACCACGATGAAGTAGACTGGATGTTTCTCCAACAGTCTCAGCAAGTTCTTCCTTAAAAGGTGCCAGTGCTGACTCAACCATTTCAGCCATCATTGGGTCGGGTTGAATTTCTGGAGTAACTTCATGTAACCAATGACGGAAATTTACAATTTTTTGTCCTTCAACTTCAATATCTAGACGGGTAAGGAAGGAGCCGTGACATCCGGACTGGACAATAATTGTGTTTCCCTGCAGCACCGGTTGATAAAGACGGTTATGAGTGTGGCCGCTTAAGCAAATGTTTATCCCCTGAACCTCGGATAACAGTTTAACATCCTGCGGGAACCCAAGATGGGAAAGAAGCACAATCAGGTCTACGCGTTCATGTGAGCGCAGGTGTTCCACAAGCCTAGGTAATTCATCCCTTCCATTGGTAAACGTTAATCCTTCACGATAGGAAGCGGGCATTGTTTTATCCACAATATTTGACGCTAATCCTATGATACCAATTTTTAATCCATTAATATTCTTTACAAGGTACGGTTGCAAGAAATATTGCCCATTTTCTTGATGATAAATATTGGCTGCCAATAAGGGGTAATTAAGTTCTGCCGCCCTTTCTTTTAATACTTTGGGGCTGTAGGCAAATTCCCAATGTATGGTCATAGCGTCCAAACCTAAATTATTCAACAACGGAACTAAGATTTCCCCCTTAGTTTGAACAACGGGATAAGTACCGTGAAGAGTGTCGCCATTATCACAGAAAAGGATATCGGGATTTTCTGCCCGAATCTGATTGACCAGAGCAGCAAGTCTGGCATAGCCTCCCGTTTTCCGAAAAATGGCATCTCTTCCCTGCCAAAAAAGTTCCTGATGTAAATCCAAGTAGCCGTGTACGTCATTAATTTGTATAATGGTCAGTCTTTTGTTACCCATAAATCTTACTCCATTACAATTTAATTGTTTTAAGTATGTACAGAAGAAATGTCTAAGATTCGGCATCGGTTAATTAAGAATTAATGGGTCGATCCATGATTTGTCCATGTTATTATTTTTAATGGGTAGGCAATTGGCGCACAGCTTCAATAATCGGAGAAAATGCCGCTATAGCTGATCCACCACATATAGCAGTTCCCATTGTGATCAGGGAAGGTACACCACGAGGGATTTACTTCTCAGCCAAGCTGTACCCTTCGACTTTGCGATACAGGTTACGTACGCTGATGTCTAGAAGTTTTGCGGCCTGGGCCCGGTTGCCGTTCACCCTTTGCAGCGTAGAGAGAATATGCTGCCTTTCGACTTGTTCGAGAGTGGGGTAGTGCTCGGAAGCCGGTAATAAGGCGGAAGACTCTGGGTTTTGACAGGAATACTGAGAGGGTTTTTCTTCGATGGGACGGGGGTGTAGGTCAGGGGCGAAGGTATTTTCGGGCCAGAGGTCCCAGGGTTGAATGATTCCTTCGCCGGCGAGAATCATTCCCCGTTCAATAAGATGAATTAATTCCCGTACGTTACCTGGATAATCGTAGTGGATTAGCAGAGAACGGGTTTCGGGGGCTAGGACGCAGGCTGCTTCGGAGGTGTGCGTCTTGGTTTTACAATAGAGAAAGTACTCGGCGAGGGGGAGAATATCTTCCTTGTGTTCGCGCAAGGGAGGGACGTGAAGGGTCAGGCCGTTGAGACGGTAATACAAGTCTTTGCGGAAACGCCCTTGTTCAACCTCTTCGGCCAGGCTGCGGTTTGTGGCCGTAACGATCCGGACATCGACCCGACGCAGGCGGCTGTCCCCGACCCGGCGAAATTCCCCGGCCTCCAGGAAGCGCAAGAGCTTGACCTGCAGCGCAAGAGGCATCTCCCCGATTTCATCTAAAAAGAGTGTGCCATGATCGGCGATTTCTACAAGCCCGATTTTTTGTCCCCCGGCGCCGGTAAACGCTCCTTTTTCATGTCCGAAGAGTTCGCTTTCCATTAGGGACTCGGGGATAGCCCCGGCGTTGACCGGGACATAAGCCTGATGCTCCCTGGGGCTCCAGAGGTGGACTGCCCGGGCAATGAGCTCTTTGCCTACCCCGCTTTCCCCCTGGATGAGCACCGGAGCATCGCTCAGCGCGACCTTGCGGGTCAACTCGAGGAGAGCAAGCAGTTTCGGGCTTTCCCCGATGATTCTGAGTTCAGGGGTCTGGCGACTTACGACCTGGCGCAAGCCCGTGTTTTCGACCAGGAGTTTGCGCTGTTCTAGGGCCTTCAGTAAGGTCAGTTCCAGTTCGGACAGGTTGCAGGGCTTGGTCAAATAATCGAAAGCCCCGGCTTTCATGGCCTCGATGGCGGATTCTAAGGTGCCGTGCCCCGTGAGCATTACAACCTGGAGATCCGGTTGGACATCCTTAAGCCTGTGCAAAACCTCCAAGCCGTCTCCGTCCGGTAAGCGCAAATCCAGGAGCACCCCGTCGAGTAAGGTATCGTGCAGGAATTGTAGACCTTCCCGAGCAGTGCCGGCTTCCAGAACTTCATAACCTTTGCGTTTTAGGCGCTGGGCGATAATGGAGCGCAGCGCCTCTTCATCGTCTAAGATGAGAATGCGTTGATGGTATTTCATAATTCCTCTCCTTAAGGCTGGATTTCTAAAAAACCGTGAGTCTCTAGGCTAGAGGGGTGTCAAGGGCCTTTTTGGGCGAACCGTCCGGCGTCGGCAGGGTGATTTTCACCGTGGTGCCTTGTCCCGGAGTGCTTTCCAGGGCCAAATGCCCGTTCATTTTCTGGATGATTCCGTAGCTCACAAAGAGGCCAAGTCCAGTGCCCTGTCCCGGAGGTTTGGTGGTAAAGAAAGGGTCAAAGACTTTTTTGATTTGGCTGGGCGGAATGCCGTGGCCTTGATCCTGTATTTCTAGATGAATTTCGGCGGCTGCACGGTCGCGCCAAGCCCGCACTTCAATGGCCCCTCCGGCAGAGGAGGCGTCCAGGGCGTTATTCATGAGATTGAGGATGACCTGTTGCCATTCGTTCTCATTCCCCCAGACCCACAGTCCCTCTTCCAGGCGGCTTTCCAGGCGGATCTGTTTTTGTTTGGCCTGGTGTCCCAGTAGGGCCGTGGTTTGGGCGGTGGCGACCCCGATATCAAATAAATCGCGGCCTTTTTTGCCCTTGCGGGCGAAGTGCAACAGACGGTTGGTGATGGTCTTGCAGCGTAGGATCTGTTTTGAGACGATGTGCAAGACATTTTGGACTTCCGCAAGGTCCGGAGCGTCATTTCCGGTCTCATTTAAACGATCGAGCAGGTCTTCGCTGTGGGCAGAGACCACGGCCAGGGGATTATTGATCTCATGCGCGATTCCGGAAGCCAGGAGCCCCACGGCGGCCATTTTATCCGTCTCGATCATGTGAGCATCCATTTCCACCCGCTGGGTGACATCTTCTAAAATAAGAAGATAGGCTGCATTGTCCGGATTACCGGGGGCCAACTCATAGTACATCTGGCGGATGAAGCGAGGCTTTCCATGGACGTCTAGGGAGATGACGCGGTCTTTCTCCTCGAGGAGGCAGTCAAACCCCTCTCCTATCAGGATTTGTTCACAGGGAAGATTCTGTAGGTCGTCCGTACCGAACCACTCGGCAAAAATAGAATTCCACCAGAGGACACGCTTGTCTGCATCGAGCAGGGCCATGCCGGCCCCGATCCCGCCGACTACGGTCGTGAGCAGTTCCTTTTCTGCTTTGAGATTGCGGTTTCTTTCGTCCAGCATGGATAGAAGCCGATTGAAAGACAGAATTAGTCGGCCAACTTCGTCCTGGCTTTGCCGGGGGATGACACGGGTCAGCTCGCCAGTTGCGATAATGCTCCGTACTTCAGCGTCTAAGTTTTCAATGGGACGGGTCAGTTTAAGGCCGAAGACAATGCTGATCAAGGTGACACTGGAGATGGCTGCCAACACAATGAGGATGAGCTTGCGTGCGAACTCATAGATGGGTTCATAGGCCTCCGAGAGGGGCTGTTCAATAAAGACCGCCCAATTGGGGTTCCCGACAGGGGCATATAAGCCCATGACTTTGAGGCCTGCGGGATTAGCGTATTCGCTTCCCTCATGCATGGGGGGCCGGCCCTCTAGAAAGGCAGCAACGGAAGGATTCTGTCGGATGTTTTCCCGCCGTAGGACGTGGCTGAAGTCGGTGTGTCCAATCAGGTTGCCCTGTTCATCTGTCAGGAAAAAGTATCCGGCCTGGCCGATACGTCGGTTAGCCAGTTTGGTGATCATTCCTTTAAGGTCGGTTTTGGCCTGAAGATACCCGATGACTCGACGGGTTTGCGTGTCTCGGATGGCGACGGTTAAATAAAACTCTGGGCGCCCGTCAGGAGAAAAAAAGACAGCACTAATGGAATAACGATTAGCTTCATCAAAGCTTAGATTTTCCAGATGCTCCGGTCCCTTAGCGGGAAGAACGACCTCCCGCCGGGCGACCTCGCTCAAAACACGAAAGCGGGGGTCGGCGATTTTGACCGCATCAAGGTACGGTTCTTCCCTCAGGAGGGTTCCCAAAACCATCAGGCGGGCCTCAGGTTCGGAACCCGTGAGGACGGTTGAATTAGTCGAAGCAACATGGGTCAGGCTGTTCGCCATATTATCGACAAACTCGCGGATCTGATTTGCGAAAGCAGTAGCCCGCTCGTAGTTTTCTTCCTGAATGTTCCGCTCTAGGTTAAGCTTGGCTGCATTGAAACTGGCAAGCCCCAGAAAGAGCAGGGGAAAGATGGACATGGCGACGCCGAAAACCAGGACTCGCCCTTTGATACGTGCCCACCAGGGAAACGGTATCTGCATTTCTTTCCCTCCCTAAATCAGAAATCAAGGCTGGATGACTTTATCCGCAAAGCTGAGGATGCTCGGGGCGGGGCGGATGCCTAAGCGTCGGGCTGTCTGCAGGTTCACGGCAAAGACTAGTTTGTCCGGGGTTTCCACAGGAATGTCTCCAGGGGATTCGCCTTGTAGTATCTTGGTGACCAGGTGAGCGGATTGCTCGCCTTGATCTTTATAGGAGGCGCCGTAAGAAGCCAGGCATCCTTGCTCTACATCCCCAGGGTAGACGCCAAAAACGGGGATGTTTTTTTGTATGGCGAGATCTACAATTTGCTCCGTGCTGGTCTCTAAAAAAAAGCCTGGCAAAAGGAGAGCGGCTTCGATCCGGTCCTGGGACATTTGTCCGATCACCTGTGCGACTTCTTCCGGGGTGGATACAGTATATGTGTTGATGGTCAGGGCGAATTCTTCGGCTGCGTCATGAATGCTCTTTTGTGTCTCAACGAAAAAAGGCACCCGGGTATCCCCTAAAACGGCTACCTTGTGTACAGCCGGGAGGAGGCGGTGGAGAAGTTCCAGGCGTTTAGAGGTTAATTCCAGGTGGTAGTTATTCAGTCCTGTAATGTTTCCGCCCGGATGGGCGGTACTGCCGACCAGGCCCAGCTCGGTCGGGGAAAGCGCCCCCAGAAAAACCACGGGTAAGGGGGAAGACATTTTGGCCGTCAGGGTTTTAAGGGATTGCGCTTCAACGGCTCCGGCGGCCACAAGGACGTTTGGTCGGGCCTCAATCAGGTTGGTGGCCAGGACCGGCAGTTTAGCCAGATCGTTTTGGGCATTGAGGACTTGATAGGTGATATTTTCCCCGTTCTCATAGCCCAGCGTTTTAAGACCTGACTCCAGACCTTCAAATTTCGCCTGGCGCAAGTCATTAGCCAGGAGGACGCCGATTTTGGTGAGATGGGGCTTTTTAACCGGGGTTGAGGAGAGAAGGGTGAGAAGCAAAAGGGAAACCAGCAAGATGCTCCCAACGACCCAGACTGTTTTTTTCATTCCATCCACCTCCTGGCTCTTTATCACGTGCGGATAATACAGTGCTATTCATGAGTTTATCCAGAAAAAGAAAAAAAAGACAAAAAACAGCTTCTTAACGAAAAAGACGGCTCTTTCCCGAAAAGAGCCGTCTTTTCCAAATCTATAACAAGACCATGAGCCCTTTTACTTGGAGAGGGCCTCCTTCTGGTAAAGGTCTGGCGCGGATTTGGCCTTGAGCAGGCCGTAGACCGGCAGAATCCGGAAGGCCAGGTAAAGAATCGTCAATTCTGAGATGGCAAATAGGGTGATAAAGATAAGGTGCTTGGGATCAACGGTATAAGGGTTCAAGGTGTCTCCACTTAACGGGATCTGCTGACCGCCAATGACGAAGTTGATGCGCATGGCGATAACCCCGAGTAAGGTCAAGAAAGAGGCGATGGAGATCCAGCCCAATGAACGCTTGGTCCTCGGCAGGAGCATGAGCACAAAGGGAATGAGCAGTCCGAGGACCACTTCCACGCCTAGGAACATCGTGCGGTGACTGCCGTAGAGGAAAAGTTGAGCCGCAAAGTGGCCGGCCGCACTGGTAAAGTAAAGCATGATAAAGTCGATAACCATGAGGGTGGCATCGACCACGATGAACCACATCATGAGTTGGGAGATGTCCAGGATTAAAGCCTTTCGCTCCGGTGTGAGCGAGCGCTCCGGAGACAGGAAGCGTTGGCTAAACATGAGGACCAAAATTAAAAGTCCGGTTCCGGAAACCATAGCGGACATAAGGAAGATGAGGGGCATAAGGCCAGTGTGCCAAAGGGCCCGGGACTGAATATCCGCGAGGATAAACCCGGTGTAGCCGTGTACCATCAAAGCCAGCGGCACGCCCAGGGTCCCCAGGAATTTGGCAATTTTGGTGTCTTTGGCCAAAGCGGCCTCGGAGAGATCCGTTTTACCAAACGTGAGCAGCTTATACAGGCTCTGGCGGAAGCCGGTTAGTTCTTTGGCTCCTTTAGCCAGATCTTTACGGAAGAGGAACCAGCCGTAGATCAGGCTGTTTAAGGGGTACAGGGTCAAGAGGAAAGTTCCATAAGAGATCGCCGAATGGAGGTTCAGCCGGAAAAAGAGGGTGTAGAACCGCTGGGGCTGCTCCAGGTCGGCGATGAGGTGCAGCGGGGCGATGGCTAATAGAGATACGGCCATGACAACCCCGGCTTTGGCGATCGGCTTATATTTTTGGATGCCGAATACCGTTCCTAAACTGGAGAGGACAAAGGAGCCGGCACTCAAGCCCGTGTAAAAGAAATAAATGGCAATCAGAACGCCGAGTTGCACCGGGTGGACTATATTGGCGATATAGGTAACATTGCTGACCATCCTATTTCTCTCCTTTCTCCAGTTTGTCATAGCGGGCGCCCATGATATTCTGGTCGGCGCCGATGTAGAAGACATAGGGTTCGGTGTTCATTTCGGGCTTTAAGACCTGCACAGGGTTATTGGCGACGAGCTTGGCCACCAGGCTTTCCGGGTCGTTGATGTCTCCGAAAACCCTGGCTCCGCCTACGCAGGTGGTTACACAGGCAGGAAGCAGTCCTTCCTGGATGCGGTGATAGCAAAAGGTGCATTTCTCTGCGGTCTTGCGAATCGGGTTCAAAAAGCGGGCATCGTAGGGACAAGCGGTCATACAGTATTTGCAGCCGATGCAATGGTCATAGTCGATAAGGATCGCGCCGTCCTCCGTGCGGTAGGTCGCCTGGACTGGGCAGGCTGCCAAACAGGGGGCATTGTCACAGTGGTTGCACAGGCGAGGCAGGCGGAAACGGGTCACTTCAGGGTAATCGCCTTTTTCGATTTCTTTTACCCAACTGCGGAAAACGCCTTCGGGCACGTTGTTCTCAATCTTGCAGGAGACGGTGCAGGCATTGCACCCAACGCATCGGCGAAGGTCAATGACCATCGCCCAGCGTTTCTTCTTTTCAGCCATAGTTGCCACTCCTTTCAGTCGAAGTTCGAGGCTTATTCAATGTTCGAGGTATGAGGTTAGTTCTCTTTAGTAATGCTGCCGCTTTCACTCAGGAACACGGCGTCTTCCCGGCAGACGTCTTGGGCCAGCTGAGCGAAATAGAGGTAGTATCCGGATTGCTCAATTCGGCTGAGGTCAGAGCAGAGAAGAGGGAGCCAGCGATTGAGGTGCTTATCCAGGAATTCTTGTTCCAAGCGGAACACTCCGTTGGTGGATAGGCCGTGTTGGTGCTGCTTTTCTTCCAGACGGCAAAGGTAAGCTATAAATGAAAGCTCGAAACCCAGGTGATCGGGCAGGTTCACCTGGCGCAGGGGTTCAAAAATGGCCAGGCGTTCCGGCTGAAACTCTGTTCGCTCGTAGAGGGTACCTACCTCTACGGTTTCGTGTCCCCAGAAGGACCCGAACTTAGTTTTCTTGCCTTCCTGCCGCAAGGCCCCCAGGATGGACGACTCAAAGGGCGGGATAAAGCGGCCGGAGACGGGGACGAAGAAAAGGTCGTAATATTCCTGGGTGAGGCTGCCTAACTCCGGGTCATCAGCGGCAATCCTATCCAGAAGCGCCTGGGCTGACTCATCCCGGCTGACTGCGGCCCAAGCTTGCAGGTTCCTCAGGATTTCCTGAGAAGGCTCCTTGAGAAAAATCCCGGCCAGGAATTCGTAGGCTTGAGCACGACCGTTTGCATCTGGCATGCTTTCAGAATTCACAGTAACAGTATTCGTAGGAAGCGTTGCTCCTGTGTTCAGAGTTTTGCTTGAAAGCATTGTCTTTGCTCCTTTCTGATTCCAATGGTACCCATTTGCTCACCAGGGCGTCGCAGAGCACCATAAGGATCTATTAGCTGAGCTTCACCAGGCGGGCCTTGGTGGAGTTGCGGTCGGTCGAGCCGCCGACCCAATCGGTCAGCGGGTGAGAAGTCTTCAGGCTGGGGTCGCGCAGGGTGATAAGGTTCAGGAGCACCCCTTGACCCAGGGTGGGATCCCCGGATACGTTTTTGCTGCCGATTTGGTAGCTTTTTGCCCCGGCTGCCCAGTGTCCGAAGCCGTACTCTACAGCGAGTGTCCCCTGGCGCACACCGCGCCGGATCTTGGCCGTGCCGGTAGCTTCCCCGGCCGGGGTGATGAGTTTTACCTGGTCTCCGTCATGGATGTCCAGTTTCGCGGCATCGGCGAGGTTGATTTCGATATAGTTGGTTTTAGCCATGTCCTGCAAGAGCGGGACATTGGAGAGATAGCCGCCGTTACGGTAACGCGGTTTGTAGGAAACGATATGGAACGGCCATTGACCGTCCGGGTACACCTGATCAAGGGTCCGCCCGTCCGCCAGAGCTGGAGGCTGCCAGACTGCTGTGCCGGGGAGATGTTCGCCGGTAAAGCTGTTGCGGGTGGTGCCGAGTTTTTCATTGTAGATGTTGATGATTTTTGAGAATTTGTTGTGCAGGACTTCTCCGTCATAGCACTTGTCATAGTCCTCAAAGCGGCCGCCACGGGCCAGGATATAGTAGACTTTTTGCCATTCTTCCGGCGTCAGGGAAGAAACGGCATAGTTTAGTTCTTGATCCAGTCCGGTCAGCTGCAGTTCTTCGGCGGAGATATTCGGAAGCGGGGTTTCGTCGAAGGCCAAGTTGGCCAGTGCTTTGAGGAAAAAATCCTCCCGGCTGTTCATGGGGGTGGGTTCTCCTTGGGTATTGGGGATGGCTTTAGGGCCCACGCCGGGGAGGTTTAAGTGCTTGCCCACTTCGATACAATAAGCCTCAAAGGACATGGGCACTCCGTCCGTGGTCTTGCCGACGAGGGGCTCGACGACTGGGCGGCGGGCGCCGTTCACTTTCGTGAGGATCAGGTTCCAGACCGTGGGGACACCCCAGCTTTCATAGAAGGTCGTATCCGGGATGATATAGTCTGCATACATGCTGGAGTCGCCCATCAGGACATCCACGGAGATGATGAGCGGGATGTTCTTCGGGTCTTGGACGTAGTTTTCCACATCCTTTTGAAAGAGACCGGGTGTGGCATAAAAGGGGTTGGCCATCCACATCATAAGGATTTTGGCGGTATAAGGATAACCTGCCATCATGGAGGGGATGACATTGCCCACCATAGAGTCAGCGAGGGGGCTCCAGGGGAGAGTCGCCGGGTAGGGGTTCTGGCCGCTTGCCTTTTTCTTTTTGAATTCCGGCGTGTCTTCGTAGCGGCGTCCTTCCCGACTGAGCTTGAAGCCCTGGGGCTTGACCATACCGGGGAAGGAGACCAGGTCGTAGCGGGCGCCTTTGTCAATGGCCAGGTACCCGCCGCCGCTCTTGGTGGAACCGCCTTTACGGTTGATGTTGCCCACGAGGGCGTTCAGCATTATGACGGCCAGGGAGCTATAGAAGCCGTTGGCATGCATGGCCACTCCGCCATGGTGGTCGGTGGCCGCTTTGGTCCCATGGTTGAAAAACTCCTTAGCTAAGGAGAGAAGTTTGGTTTCAGCAAGCCCGGTGGCTTCCGCGTACTGGTTAAAGGTATAGCGGTTGGCTTCTTCCATAAGGAGTTGGAGGGAGGTTTTCACTAGGACATCCGTGCCGCCCACATTGAGCTTCCCGCTGTAAAGGATCGTGCCTTCCTCGCTTTGGCTGTAGAGCATGGGCTTGCCGCTTGCCGTATCGATGACGACATAGTCGGGCGTAGGCACGGGGGCCGGACCACCGCCTGCAGGGGCTTGGGCTGCCGGGGCTGAGGAGGAGCTTAAGCCGATCTGCTCGGCCCGCAGGAATTTGCCGAAGTCCGGGTGGTCTGGTTCTTGGATGACGAGATAAGTGGCATTCGTCCAGGACGGGTTTTTGCGCTTGGCAGCTGCTTCTTTGCTGGGCGCGGAAAGGTAGGCTTCATTGATTTTCTTCTGCTCAAAAGCCCAGCGCACCATGGCCATGGCCATGGCACCGTCTGAGCCGGGGCGGATGGGCACCCAGGAGGATTCGGCGCTGTCCGGGGAGGTGTACATCCCGTTTTGCAGCACCGGGTCGATAAGCACCGCTTTCATGCCGTTGTTGGCTTGGGCCAGGGCAGATTTACGGGCCATCGGCTGGAAAGGCGCTCCCGCTTGGCCGGGGGCGTTGCCGAAGAACATGACGAACTCAGAGCCCATGTAGTCCGCTTTCATGTGCGGCTTTTTATCCCAGCTATCCAGGAAGGATAGGAAGGCGATGCGGCGGCTGCCGCCACAGATCCCGCCATGGCCGTAAAAATTGGGCGAGCCGAAGGATTTGGTGACAAAGCGGGTGGCAAATTCTGTACGCCCGTCATCCCGACCGCCGATAAAGACGAATTGGTTGGCTTTCGGGCCCCATTCCGGTTCTTCTGGGTTAAGTGGGGTTTTTAAGTCGCGCACCTGGCGCAGCCCTTCGATTACCTG
>NZ_JYNH01000054.1 GCF_000960765.1 Desulfosporosinus sp. I2
TTTTCAATGATCTTCTTATTCTTGTTACCGTATTCTTGGACTCTTATTGAATCTAATATCAAATCCATCAATGTTTGAGCAGCTTTATCTCCCGACATTTCATATAAAACAAGAAACATACGCTTTTCATTAAGTTCCAGTTCATATGAACAAAGTATTTTTGCCAGATAATTTCCCACTTCGTCATTTAATTTGCTTTTTGTAGGATCATTCATTAAGGTAGCTAGCACTGCTTCCAATGCTGTTTTTTCATCTTTTTCATTTATTTTGAGAATACCAATCAGCCTCTTTTCTGACCCACAAACGACCTTTAATACCTTTGCGTCTGATCTTCCAGATTCTATAGGCCTATATAAAAAAACAGGACCAATCTCTTTTAGTTCTTTATTATTGCTAATGTATACATTCAATTTATCAATAATTTCCTGGGATGTCATTTGAATAGCCCCTTTCTATATTCCAATAAATAGCATTGTATTGGATTATATCAACAAATGTATTATTATGCCATATAAATGGGGATACTAATTAGCCAAATTCTATTGATGCTTGTGATCAGAATCCAACTTGAGTCTCTTTATCATCGAATTTGTATCCCTTCTCCTGTTCATAGGCATTCATCATATCCTCACCCGTAAGAAGCCGATAATTTTCTTCCGATGTTATAGTTCTCAATCCGATTCTGATAGCCTGCTTAATCTTGGCTTTTTCAAAAATATTTCGAACGAACCTGCCGTTGGAAAAGTTCTTAGTTTTTTTGTTTGCATCCTCTTCCATTCTTTCTCTGAAGTATTTTAAGGCACAATCTTCTAGTTCATAGTTTTCCTCATCACACATTAGCGTTAATATTTTAATCAGTTCATCAATTGAATAATTCTCAAAATCAAGCTTAAAGTTTATCCTGTCGGCAAGTCCAGAATTTTGCTTGATCATTTTCACCATTTCTTCCTTATATCCGGACATGATTACTACAAGGTCTTCGCGGTTTTCCTCCATAGCTTTTACCACCGTCGAAATCACTACCTGTCCAAAGTCATTTTCGGATCCCATATAGAGACTGTGGGCTTCATCGATATATAAAACTCCCCCGATTGCCTGACGGATCACCTTGCCAACTTTTTCTTCGGTATGGCCAATATATTTTCCGACCAGGTCATCTCTTGTCACTTCCACAAATGCGTCACTCTTAACCAAACCTTTTTTGTGAAGCATTTCTCCAAGTATTTTGGCGACAGTTGTTTTACCGGTCCCTGGATTCCCTGTGAAGGCCATATGAAGTCCGATATTCTTAGAGATCAGCCCGCTTTGTTTCCTTTTCTGTGTCACCTCTTTCCAGGCAACAATTTCTTGGACAAGATTTTTCACCTGCCTCAAACCGACTAATTTATTGAGCTGATTCTCTGCATCGTCTTCCTGCTCTATTGTCTCCGCACCAAAATATAGCTTGAAGGCGGCACTTTCGCTGATATTTTTCTTGGTAGCAAGCGTCATTATTTCCTGTTCATGCTTATGAAGGGTAACTAAATCTGTTTGTTTACCGACCTCTAAGAACCTTTGCTTAATTTTTTCGCGCAAAGCAAGTATTCGATACAGCGAATTTAGTTCCCTCAGGTCTTCAATAAAAATGAATTTCGATCTCTTATTTCCAACGACATCAGCTATCCTGTGCTCAAGGTCTTTAGGCAAAATGATCGCTTCCGCTCCGCAGTTAAGAGCAGTAATAACATAAGTGCGGGTCATAGGGTTGCTTCTTACTTCGCCAAGCAGCGTAACATCCCCCAGAACGACATGGTTCTCCGGTAATGCAATATTTAGGAAGGCCGAGTAGATTGAGCAAAATATGGCTAATTTATAGTTTCTGTCAAACTTGAAACCACTCAAATTCGCAACAAATAACAGAAATGAGTAGTTTCTGATTTTTGACTCAGAAATGCTCAACGCCTTATGATTCACCGTCATATAGCCTGCCATCTGATTGGCTACATCTTGATAGGCTCTAGAATTATCGCCAATGACAATTGGGTCTTTTTTGTCTTCAGCAAGTAATGACTCGATTTCAAGCAGGGATCCCTTTCCACTTGAAAAATCCATGCCGCTAGTGATTACCTTACCGACTTTAGTTTTAATGATTTGTCCTCGCGGCATATCGCAAATGATGCCCAACGCGACAGCTCTCTTCACCGATAGATAATAGCCTAAATTTCCTGATTCCAGAAGATTCCTGGATACCATTCTGCATAGTTTCCTGATTTTCTTTGTCAGACTGCGAATGCCCGCCTGCTCATAATCCTCGTCTGCCAGTCTGGATATGACTCCTCTGTCAATCCTCAGCGCGCCTCCCTGAAGCCCGTATTCTTCTTTTGCCCTCGGTATGAGGTGTTTTTGACAAATGGTATACTTTTCTTCCCTACTATATGGCATGATCTCGATTTCATTCATTCGATCAAGAAGTGTGGGCGAGATATTCTTTTTCTCATTGGCTGTAGCTATAAAAACAATATCACTTAAATCCACAGGCACATCCAAAAATCTATCCACAAAACAATTGTCATGGTCAAGCACATCCAGAAGTGACGCTGCGCCGTCGTTATTCCCGTTGCGATTGCCCATTTTGTCAATTTCATCGAGGAGTATGACCAGCTTTCGATGGCCCGCCCGGAAGAGAATGTCAATTATTGCTCCGGGCTTTGAGCTGGCGAACTGACGAACAGCGCCTTTAATAAAAATCTCGTCATTCAGTCCCCCTAATGGCAATTTATATAATTCCCTGCCCATGGCTTTGGCAATCTGACGAGCAATCGATGTCTTGCCCGTACCCGGAGGCCCAGAGAGCAAAAGTGTTTCGTTACTGATTTTTCCTAACTTGTTATTCGAATGAATATATTCGATAATTTCTTCCTTAAGAGCGCTCATGCCATAATGGTCCTCATCTAATATTGCCCTAGCTTGTTTTATATCAACTGTTTGATAATTTTCCTGCGTCCATTGAATCCCGGATAAATAGTTCAGTCTCATTTTGCTTTTACTGTACTCACTTGAAGACTTGCTGCAATTCGATAATCGCTCATTTTCAAGCGCAATTTCTGATCGAATCAGAGCAAGCATCATTAGCATTTTTTGATCTTCCGGTTCTCTAGACTGATCAGCAATTGGCTGAGCATCCTCGGATGCGCTTTTATCGCTTGAAACATTACTATCGGATCCCTGATTTTCTCCGGTTTCAGCTAATTGTTTTCTTCTTTCCTCAATCCAGCTTTTAATCCTGGTGAGATCGTTTGCTCTTTCTTTTTCTTTCTCTTTCATTTCCGGTAAAATTTTTTCCTCGCTCATTCCAATCCCTCCAGCTCTATTCCCAAAAAATAAGCTCCCAGTTCTTATACTGAGAGCTTACCATAATCTGAAATACGCAATTACTTTTGGGGTTCAAAAATCAGCGCTATTTAAGACAGCAAAAGCTAATCCAATCTCTGTTTTATTTCGCTTACTGAATTAAACCTCGCCTTGACATCCTCGGTAAGCATTTTACTCAGCAGAAAATTAAAATCATAGTCGCTTTCAGGTTCATATTGATAATAATTATCCTCGCAAAGCAGAAACTTATCCATGGACGGTCTCTCTCCAGTTACCAATTCATACAGAATAGCACCGAGAGAATAGATATCCGCTCGTTGGTCGACATAATCCATCATGTTGTAGATGACTTCCGGGGCAGAGTAATCCTCAGTATAGTTTTTCACCCATTTTTCCTCTTCAATCAAAGAAGAGCCGAAATCAAACAAAAACACCACACCGGTCTGATCAATAATAAAATTAGACGGTTTAAGATCCAGATGACAGTATGCTTGATTGGTGCTGTGCAAAAAGATGACAATCTCAATTATTTGAAGGAAGATCGAGGATATTTCATTGAACCGCAGAGACCTTTCCTTGAGGTAATCGCTAAGAACAGACCCTTTGATATAATTCATGGCAATATATGTGGTGTTGTTGTACTCCCCATAGGCGTCCATATCTGGAATCCGATTGATTGAATAATTTTTACTTTGAATTATGGCCAGGTTGTTGATTTCATTCTCAAATAATCTTCTGAGTTCCTCCGCCTCAGAATTGTAAAAAGAGATTTCACCGGCGCTGTTTCTTTCAAAATTGATCGTCAGTGGGGCAAGCTCCTTCAATAAAACCTTTTTATTGATTGATGAGCTGATACAAGCGTCAGCTCCGCAATAGGAGCGTTCCGCTTCATAAATAAGAGAGGTTCCTCCCCTGGAAATTAATTTAACAATTTTGTAGGTCTCATTACTGATTTTAATCGTGCTCCCAGGATTCAGAGGTATCCTTTTATCCATTCTCGTTTTCCACCCCAATTTCTGGCGAAACGCTAATCACTCTCATCAAATAGCTATCTTCCTCAAACCCGAGCCTGTTTTTCAAGATACCCCTAAATTCATTAATGTTCTGTTCCTCCCATCGGGAGGCAGCCTTAGCGACCAGCTTTGAAAAGTTGATGTTCATTTCTTTGCCACTTTCCATCGTCAGGCTCTTAATATAAGTTATTTCTTCATGGTTGGCTGGCGCGTTGCTCTCTTTTACATAGGCCAGAAGATTTCTTGATACTATCTTGGAAACTTCGAAATAGAGCCTGCTTAGTTCTTCACGCCTGACTCTAACCAAGTTCTCTTCCTGACCCATGACAAGGCTTTCGACAAAATTATATAAGGGTCCGAACATCACGACCTGCTCGGTCTTCGACAGTAAAAAGTTTTTTGCAATGATATATATTGCCGACTCCTCTGCCTCTTCATAGGCAAGCTTCCCGGCTTTTTTCAGCAGGGTATTATATATCTGGATCGTCATTCTTTTCATCAAGCAAGCAATGGCCGTTAGATGGCTCAATTCGGGAACGCTTGAACCATCCAAATAGCTGTAATGCGATCTGTCGGACAATTTGAAAGCCTTGCAGAATTTTGTGACCGAGTCATAGCCCTCGAATTTGAGAACCTGCTGATAAAATAAGGCAAAGCTGCGTATGTACCCGAAATGATCATCAATAAATTCATCCATCTTATCCCATTTGATATCCTTCATCCCCGACGCAATTTGTTGAGTCAATACGGATTTCTCCATGACATGCGCTTTCTTCTCACTATGCCAAACTTCCTGCTCCTTTTTTATTCCTTCCTGAATCCATTCGTACAACAGCTTTTTGTCCTTTTCATTGATAACATCGTAATTTCTCAGGAATTTGGTGTAGTTAAGCCTTTCGTCGTCCGAAAGCTTCAAGGCTTCAAACAGTCTTACCGCCTGAAGATATTCCAGAACAACCTGACCCGCTTTCGTGCCATTAAAGGCGCTGTAATAATACCTGTTTTGATCCGCATCAACTTCGGGCGAGACCAGTTCCGCTTTCTCAAGGACTTTTTTCTCAGACAACCCCTTCATTTGGCATAGTTGTTTAAAATAGCTGCTGAACGCTTTAACACTTGACTTTTTCGGCTTGTACTCCACAGTTTCAAGCGCCGCGTTTTCTCGATAACCATACTGAATGAGCTTTTCACGAACTTCATCGATGATCATTCCATTTTCCAGACCACTGTACATGATGAATTCTCGGAGATTTTTCATATAAGTGCCATATCCCGCGGAGATTAATAGTCGGTCAGCGTCCCTTGGCTGCAGCCCAATTGCCAGCGCCATCAGCAAAATTGTGTCTTTCGTCGGTATCAAGACGCACTTGTCCTCAGTAGGACTATAGAAGCTGAGAGTTCCCATTCCAAGCTTGTCGGTCATTCGCTTGATATTCTCTATTTGGATGCTGCCATCTTCGTTGACAAGAGCAAACAATGAATTATCTGCGGCATACTCTTGAACAATGATGTGAAAAGTTTCATCAAAGGTTGTAAGCCTCTCAGAGTTTGTATTCATTTCCTTCAGTTTCCGCAGGATTTCTTCATAATCAATATTCATCTAATTCCCCACTTTAGCTTAATCCTCTTTATTCTTCATAGTTTTAAGACATCGGTTAATTATAGCAATGGCAATTTATTAAATCCATCTATTTATTCCCATCTACCAGTGGATCCTAATAAAGTGATTTGAGAATTTCTCAAACAAATCGAAAACAGGATGCTGATAGTATGCGAGTTGGTACAAAATAGTCAGCCCCATCGCAGATAGAGTCGCGACCTCCAGTCTTTTCGATACTACTTCTCTGAGGCCGACACCAAATATGCCGATTACTGATTTGGCGATTCCAAATCCGTCGAACCCCGGCAAAGGGAGCAGACTAACAAGCGCAATAAAGATATTAACTCCCATGAAGCTAATCATGCCATATTGAAAAAAATCATGAACGCTCTTATCCAGATGGAACCGCAACATGATATAGGACACGAAACCTGCTGAGATAGCAGTGACAAGATTAGCCATAATCCCGGAAAATCCGAACAACACGTTTTGTATAATCCTTGTCCTATTAGTTTTGGCGTTACTTTTATAGATCACTCGTTTACCCCACATAAAGCCAAACAGTATCCCTGAGAACATACTCAGTAACGAAATATGGACAAAAGGGTTGGGAGTGTTTCTGAGAGAGTTTGTGAACTCTTTTTTGCCAAGTTTAATCGCCATTTGATAATGTCCATACTCGTGCAACGTAATTGCAACCCCAAAATATATCCAAAGTTTTAATATATACGTTATGGAATGTTCATACATCTTTTTTCAACCCCTACCCATAATACTTTGCAGTAACTTGAAGACCCTCTCCGGGTACCCTATTATTAAGAAATCGAGCCAAGCAATCCCTAGTCCCAAATAACTATTGATTACTATAGCTAACAACAGAATTGCTCCAACAATTAACGTAACTCCGCCAAGATCCAGGACGTCATTGGCTATTAGCTGAATGAATATTCCCCCGTCCAAGAAGGGGATCGGCAAAATATTGAAACAGAAAAAATAGACATTCACATACGCAAAACAAATTAATAGATCCATCATTTCAGAGTATCCGGAGCCCATATCCCCAGGATAGTTTTTCAGATAATTAATGATAAAAAGTCCAACTATGGCTGCTACTAAATTGGAGATTGGCCCTGCGAGCTTGGTTATTATTAACACGAAATTTTCATTGTACCGTTCATTAATATTATCTTCATCAAACATGACCGGTTTTCCAACTAAAAGACCCGTAAAGAAGAATATCAGAGTTCCTCCTAGTGTCATGTGGGCAGCAGGTCTTAGCGTTAGCCTGCTCCTAATCGTTTCAGAGCGGTCTCCAAAACAATAGAGCACAAAAGCATGACTGAATTCATGAATGGCTACACACACTGATATTGCAACAAAAAATAAGATTGTAACTACCATGGAAAAATGAAATAGCATAGGCATCCCCCCCTAACATAAAATCTGATAGATCTGTATTAAATACAAATCTATCAGATTTTAATTAGGCTATTTACTTTTGGGGTTCAAAACAAACCAATAATTGCCCTACAGGGCAACCTCCACGAAGCAAGAGAATCATCTTGGAGGCTCTCATTGATAAAAAATTCCCCTCACAAGGAGGGGTATTAAAGATGAGGAGAAGCAAAGCAAGCATCAAATATTCATAACACAGACAATAATCCTATTACAACTCTTTCCATATAGTTCATTGCTTAATAATATCATTAATTAGAAATCTTGAAATAGGACATTAGTCCTCATTTCAGAGGATTACCCCTCAAAAAATTGTTTAGCTGATTTCTTTGTAAATCCCAAAGTATATAATTTCAAATTATTCCAGCCTCTTTTTCCTTTAATTTATACGCTATATCTTTATTTCTCAGGATATAGGCCTCGTGAACTAGATCTTCCCTCTTTCTTTCACCTTCTAATAAATTAAAAATATCGACTTTTTCAGCCGCTTTAATGAACTCATTTAAATAACTCTTCAAGATTCATACTAAATCCCTGCAAAACCTCTGAATGGGCTAGTCTGATCCCCTTGGTCATCATCAGCTGTCCTAAGCTCAATGTCAAAGGGTGCAGGAAAAACTTCGCATTCTTTCCCTTCAAGGAAATTGAATAACTTTGCATGTAATCTACTGGAAATCCTCTGATGTTTCGTCGACGGAGATGGTGTCATATACATAATTTCATCGATGTATTCTAATCTACTCTCGGAATTTTCCCTGAGTTTATTATATTCAGCGATTGTAATTACTTGAGGTTTAGTTAAGCTCACTATAAACACCCCACATCTGCAAGGATTTTACCAAATTATAGCACAATCAACCTACGCGTTCCATTGATATCCTCTTTAACGCCTTTCCACCAACGAAGTCGAAAAACCGAAAATATGCTGCAGCCGGTACTTTAAAAATTTCGGCAATGTAACTTGTAATATGTTGAAGGAAAATCTCTTTTATTCGTTCTAGAACACTATCCATCTTTCACGACTCCAGTTCGCAAATATTACGTTATGCCTCACAGAAGTTCAAGATTATATCCATTTATTGGTATTATCAGCATAACATGCAAGACTGTTATTTGTCCATGCTCATTATTAATTCATTAGCAATATTAGGGCTATCCAGTCTCATGATACTTTCTTCAGCACTCCCAAAACTCAAAAGATTGATACTTCCATACCACACAATTCTTTGGTTCGTCAATCCAAATTCGTCACTGGTGACGAATTTGACCTACACCCAGGCGCTCATACTTCTTGGGATCTAGAAAGAGGCGCGGAATGAGTTTATCGCAGAGCATGATGTAATCATGCTCTGTTTCGATTAAAGCTGTCTCAAACCATTCCTTGAGGATAATATGAGAAATTTAAGACGGCATCTAGCCTTGCTTTTACTTTCTCGTATGCTGGAAAAGTGATAAACATTAAGTTCACCTCTAATTGTTAGTGGTCACTCAATAATAACTGAGCTTTTTCCTTTATACGGATTTTTTCTGGTGGCAAGCGAAAATAGATACGGATAATCTTTTTTTAGGTACTTCATGTAACATACCCATTCAATTGTTAGGAAGCGATATGCTCTCATGACGTCGTTTGACAGATGGGCTATATCGTTCTTAGGTAGCCCCTCTAAGCTTTCCCTGCTTTCAAGTTCCTCCGTGACATGTAACAACGCCCAAAGCATTTCGGTGAAGGCATCATGTTCTAATAGATTTGGATTGTCAAACATCCGCAACAAATAGGGCTTGTTTGCATGTAGGAACTCCCTCATTGATACGAGCTGTATTGAAGTGGATTCAACCTGAAATTTAAAGCCTTTTACTATGTTTGACGCCTTTTTAAATTCAGCTTCATTCCATCCCGAATCCACCCTCAGACCAACCTCCAAAGCAGACAGATTTAGATTTGAACTAGTCATACGAGAGATAGCCTCAGCACCAAGCTCACTAAAAAATGCACTTATTATAATGTTCAACTTCAGAAGCTTTTCTTGTTTCTCTCTTGCAGTCAGGAGTTTGTCCAGAACGAGGGTGACAATGATTACCTGAAGTGGAACAAACGCCAGATCCTGAAACAGGTAATAAAACGTATCTCGTGGAGAATTAAAGATATAAATTTGAATGGAGTACAATAATGAAGAACTGATAATTAGTAGAATACCGATAAGTAGGTTTGCACGAAAGTTCTTAATGTCAGGCACCCCCTAATGTTAATCTTAGTGTCATCGAGAACCGCTATTTCCCTATGGTTACCATCGATTATTTCAAACATACCTGGCCGGATTTCGTATAGTAATTCCATCAATTTCTGCACCTCTTATTTCGCAAATGACTGGCAACTGGCCGCCAATGCCTGCCGTATAAGTTCAATGGCCTTTGGTCCCATCCCATGAGACTTCTGGACATCTTCTTCTCGGAGCTGAGTGAACTGCTCTAGGCTTAGATACTTTTCTTTGGAATACTACTTTCACACGGAACCCCTATTTGACATTTTCCACAACCATATCTCGGTTTATGTTTTTCAGCTGTTTTGTTTATGAATTCGGAACATAGTTTGTGGTCTTTTCCTTTCTCAACGGATATCGCATTGACTGGACAATTTTTTCCGCACACCCCACACATAGAACAGTGATCATAGATGCCTTCATACGTCCTTGTATCAGCTGATAACTCTAACTCGGTAATGATACTGCCGAGTCTACCTGCAATCCCCTTCTTGGTTATTAGTCCTTTAGATAGTCCGAAGGTTCCAAGTCCACATACATAGGCAACATGCCTTTCCGACCAATTGCTTGTAAAGGAATTCTTATTTTCGTTAGCACTGGTTTTTGCCCAGAACCTTTCATCCATAGACGGCACAAGGCTTTTATATCCGGCATTTTCTAATTCAAAGTTCAGGTACTGGCAAAGCTTAATAACTAAAGCTTGTCCTTCAATCCGTCCATGCAACCATTCTTCTGAAGGCCAGGACATATCCCTTCTGTTGCCCATTTTTACTATCTCGGTAAACGGTAGAAAAAAGGAGATCACGGTTTTGGGCTGAGGTAACCATTCGTGGGGGGCCATAAAGTGTTGACCTATTACCGTTGGTTGTTTCAATAATTCGAAATACTGATCCTCAGCAGCCCCAAAAGCAAATATCGGCGTCTCGAAAATCTTCATGCCAACCACCTTCTCCGAAAGCGCAATTTCCTTGGGAATACGGTTGTACTCTGATTCTTCAACAAAATTACTCCCCATTGTGATTATGTCCTGCTTATCCATACAACAACACCTCCATCACTAAATAGATTCATAGGCCAAGATCACTCGCTTCGGCGATAAGCAATGCTCTCATAAGCTCTGTAGACAAGGTAGCCCAATACCCCACCAATCGTATTGAGTAGTACATCATCGATATCCAAGCCTCCGACATTAAATATATATTGGCAGATTTCAGCCACAATACTTGTCAGCAAGGTGATTCTTGTAATAACGATTAATCGACCCGTTCTTTTAAAAACTAGCGGTAGTAGAAATCCCATCGGCATAAATGCCAATATATTTCCGGCCAGATTAATAAGGATGATACTGACTCCAAAACTCTCATAGTTCTCAAAATAACTTGCGATTGTTTTCAAGGGAGATAGGTTATAGCGTCTTGGACCGCTATGAGAACGATACTTCCCCAGAAATAGCTCCCAGAAAAGAACTATTGTGTAACCTAAAAATAATAACTGATAAACCCTATTCCATAATCTCGCATACATTAAACTTCTACTTCCTTCAAGAGAATCTAACCTTTTCAAAGTGTCACGATCCACTACATAGACTTGCCCTTAACCTTTTCTCCAAGCTCTGGTACGATCCCAGGAAAGGAACTGACCGCATACAAAGCATAGCCTGTTATTTCACCCTTCGCGAAACGACACGTTTCGCCAAATACTCGCTACACTCGACAGTGACGAAAATCCAAATTCGTCACTGGTGACGAATTTGACCTACACCCTGGCGTACATCCTTCTTGGGACCGCATCAAGCCGGGCTTTAAATTTTCAATCTATGCAGAAAAAGCTATGTATACTAGCATATGAAGAAACTCTCTTTTAATGGTAAAAAATCGTAAAATTCCACCCTAATAATGCCTGCTTAATGCCTTACAGGTACTTTATTTCAAATTGACGGCGAAACATGGCGAAATAGTAAATAAGAAAAAACCACCCCTACTTCAATAATGTAGGGGATAAGGGGCACTGGTTTCAGCAGCATTTGCCAAGGTATTAAGTATTTATAGGTTCATCCCACCAAGAATATCTCTCAACTCTGCGGTTCCTCTTAGGAAAGCGTTATACCCTTCCCCATCCTCAAATGATCCGGCTAATTATAACTGCTTTACCTGCCAGACCTAAGTCTCTCTATCAGAACCAAAGTTAAGCTTTTTTAATGCCAGATATTTTATCAATTCCTTCTTTAAGACACATTTTATCATAGCAATAAGTAATTAAGTTTCCTAGCTCTTTTATATCCTCAACAGAATTAATATAAATCTTTGATTCACCTACTCTTTTTGGAGCTACTTCAATCTTAAAACCATTAGAATATTTCGCCAAAGTCTCTGATTCTATTCTAGTGACAAAATTTTTATTATTGCTTTCTAGATTTATTTTAATAAACCAGTTATTTAGATTAGATACATAAATCGAAAAATAGTTTTGAGTATCTTTATAGCCTAGTTGATCGACATTTCTACCGTACTTTGCCAACATCACTTTAATGTACTCAAAAGATTTAAGATCATCATCTGTGGTGATTATTTCCTTACTTTTAATCTTGTCATCAAATTCGTTTTCAATGATAACATTAGGCTCGATATTAGTACTAACTTCCTGTCGGTATAGACCATCACTTACTCTATCCAACACAGCATTGGATATAGATTGTTTAACAATAGGTCTGAATTTTTCTACTATATTGCTTGTAATTCTTTGGAAATTGAAGTCTTTTAGTAGAAACCTGACAAATTCATCACTAGGGTTTTTCAGTAGCTCTTTAATGTTATTGTCCAGTGTAGAAGCATAAGTAAGTTCTTCTGCACATCTTGTCAAAGACTCCTTATTGAAAGAATCTTTCCTAAATTTAGCTAAATTCTCAATCTCGGATTCTTTTAATTTCGTAATATTTACTACAAAGAAGGGTTTATTATCCATTATATTAGTATCATTAATGTCCGTGAAAAACCTGTACTCTATACCGTTTGTAATTATTCCTACACTTACGTCTTTAGCGGAATTAAAGTATCTGCATAATTGAGCATCATGATTATGTAATTTCTCGTTCACTGATTTAGCTTCAAAAAACATCACTGGAATAGAATCCTTAAATATAGCATAATCAACTTTCTCGCTCTTTTTCTTACCAAAATCAGCGATGTATTCCGGTCTTACTTCAAGAGGATTATAGATATCAAACCCTAGCAATTGAATGAATGGAAGTATAAGGGATTGCTTTGTCATCTCTTCATTTGTAACATGGATTCTTCGTTCAGCAATTTGAGTTGATAATTTCTGTAACTCCTCTTTGAATTCCATTAATTATTACCTCTTTCCTACCATTGAACGAATAGCCTCTGCTCGCACCTAGCAATCCTGCCAAGCCAAGCGGTTGCCCACCGTTGATGTATTTCTAGTTTCTTGTATTTACGTCTAGCCCATCGAACTAGCGCTCGATTCATGTGTCTGAGTACAGAGTACATTTCCGACTTGTAAAAGCGTCCATAGTAATTGACCCATCCCCTCAACACGGGATTAAACATATGGGACATTGTGGCGCAACTTGGCATTCGCGGTTGGTAGCCATAGTCAATTTCCCAGTATCAATAATCACGATTTTGGATGTTCCACCAGCGTCTAGTAAAGACTACCGGAAAGAAGTCAAAGGAATAGAGGGCTGGTGCATTGATTCAATTACGAAATAGTGGTGTCGTTCAAAATAGTAAATTCCTCTAAGGATACTCCTTATAGCGAAAAAGACTTCAGGCTTAGACGTTCGCCCTCATGTTCGGAGGGAGGGGATACAATAAGTGGATTAATAATATTTTGTTCAGCTTTTGCTTTTTCCTCATAGCTAAGGTAAATAATAGTACTGTCTCTTTTCCCAAGTCCATTTATAGAGGCTCCTAATTGAAGGCCCACCTCATCAGACAAAATAAACCTATCATTCATTGGAGTTTTACCTGATTCTGTAACAGCCATAAATATCAACGTATCTGGTGGTACTTGGTCACATATTTTATGCCAGTGCTGTTTATAACTATTGGGGATGTCACCATTATTCCATTCTGCAAGTTTACACGAAGTAATAATCTGAACACGTGAATTTTGGGATATAGCTTTTAATATTTCCAGATCATCACTTCTAAAGTCTGGGTCATATATTTTTATATAAGTACCCGTGTTTTCAGCTAACCAATCCTGAATGGTTGCAATAGCTTCTTCTCGCTGTCCCATCGAAAAAGTCAACGTATCAGAATCAAAGTATTGATAGACCGAATTACTGCATTCTTCTGTGGAAGCTGTAGGTTGATTAAACAGTTGACCTAGCTGAATTATCATTCCTAGTTGAGCCATAGTGCCAGAAAAGATGTTATTCAGAGTTGACTCTTTATACGCTCTTTTATTCTTTAAGATTGCATTTTCTATAAACCATGATATCACTAAGAATACTGTTTCATAGTTTTGTCCTAACGAATGATAGATCCATTTTGCAATTAATTCATCATGTTGTGTCATTCCTCTGCCAGAACATAGTGACGTCAAAACTCTTCGGCACGCATCATTAAGTGCATTTCTACACGCCACGGACTCCATGTTGTCGATTCTTTTTGGATCTGCATGAAGAGTAAGGGCTTGAATATTACCTTCTACTTCCTCCCTAGTAACGATGTTGTCAACTTGGCTAGCTATATTTGTTGCCAAGTTTTGGTCTATTGAATGAGCTAGTTCAATTATATTGCCTAATAATTGATCTCGTCCTTCTTCCGGTGCACACATTTGGGCTAATTTAGCTGCTTCCTTTACTAAATATTGAGCACTTATTTCATTTGAAATGTCTTTATATGCTTCTGCCACTATTTGAAAACGGTTAGCTCTGTCTACATGGTTATTTATTAGAACCAGGGTATCCTCAGCACTTTTTAAAAAGTTAGTTCCCATAATCTCATGGCCTGCATAAGCTTCTACTCCTGCCATAGCCAGGACAAAAGCCCTATCAGCGATGTTGGTAATTAACATCGCCTCTTGCTTTATAACATTCCATTCCGGACAAATCCTATTCCATCTATCTGTTGCTCGATATGGAGTTGACATTGCCGCATCGCGCAGCTTGCAAAGGCATGCTTTACATGCTATTAGATATCCCATATGTTTAATATTTCTCGCGTCAGGAAGCTTTAAGTGAATAATGTAATGTAACTTTTCTGCCACAATGAGCAGATGCTTTTCTTTTAGATTACTGGTTAATTTTTTATTACCATATTTATTAGAAATAACAGTTATTGAATTTACTAATATGCTAATATTCTCATATATATATCCATCAGTATTTAACAATTCCAAAACTTCACATATTTTCTGTGCATCCACGTAATCAATTTTGTTCTCTGGTAGCGACTTTATGTCAACCGGGTCACTTGGTGGACGACAACTAAATAAATAATCAATTATTTTTTGCAAAGCTGAATCTTGTAAAGGAAGTGGCATGAATTTAACCTTTTCGAATATTATATTGCGCTCATATTCATACAATAGTGGGGCTGATTGGATTATAGACTGATTATATATTCCAATATCATCTATCTTTTCAATAATGTCTAAAGTCTTCTTGGCAACATCCTTAAAAAAATCATCTCTTCCACTTAGTAGACATCGCAAGCCTAAATCTGTTAAAAGATTACATTGATGTAAACTGGAGGGAATAAACATTATGGCCTTTTTAATTAAATTAATTTTTTCTGCACAATCGGCTTCATTAATAATGCTAGGAATCATTCGTATAACCAAGTCACAGGTATTAATATAAATTTTTGAAATTCTTTCATCAGCAAAAGAATGTCTCCGTTTTTCAACTGCTAAGTCAAAAATCTTTTGCCCATATTTAACGTCAACATCAGCAATGATATCTGTTATCTCAAATCCTACCCTGACTTGTTCCCATAAGGGTTCAAGTCTTTTCACGGAGTCTAAAAGTTTTGTATTTAGCTCTTCGGCAAGGACTGGATCATCTTTTGATATCCATTTTATACCAAAAGCATAGCCATAAGCCCTTCCTTGAAAACTATGGATATTATCTACCTTTTTAATATACTTAAGTTTTTCAGATTTTAGTATGGAAGTATTCTTCTTAGAGAAGCGATCTATTATTTGAACTAATATCCAGTTTCTTTGATATACATTTTGAATTTGATCAAGTACATGTAAAATAAAATCATTATCAATTTTCTCGAAAGCTTGATCGGTGTATACCTTGAGTAGCTCCGTATAGCCTTCATCCCTCCTTGTCTCCATATTAAGTTTTTTAACCAAGGCAAAGGCTATGTTATGGTCATATCTTGTCGTTGCAGCGATCAGACGTTTGGTTATATCTAAATGATTTGCAGACTCATCCATTAACTTTTGGTATTCTAAATTTAGACGTTCTGTTATTTCCTTTTCCAGAGCTTTATCATCAGGGATTATTTTGCTTAAACTAATTAAAAGTCTCACAAGAATGTAACACTTTGTATCCACATCAGGAAGTTCGTCGATTGAAAAGTATACATTGTACAGTCTGCTAATTGCTGCTTCTTCTGACCATTGTTTTTCGACTTCTGCAAGTACTAACTCAAGCCTAGTATACTCATCTAACGGATTTTTTAATACCGTTGCTTTTAAAATGTCAATTTGGATCACTAGCTCTTTAGAGATGGAAGAATTCTTACAATAACGCAGTGGCTGTGCAAACTGTCTAAGGTGAAGCTGTGTGGGTGTATATTGTTGAGAACCCGTCATAATTCTAAGTGCCTCTGCTACTACATTTGAGCCATCTTGTTGCTTTGCATTTATATTACACCATGACTGTAGAAGAAACAGCTTAACCGAAACATCACTTATTTCATTTACCTCATTTAAGATACTTTCAGTACTCATGCCAGCAATTGAAGAAGAGGTTGCCTTGCAAAAATCCCTAAGAGACTGATTTTGTATTTGGGCTCTAATGTTGTCTAATTCGCCTTCTGACTCCAATCTTAAATACATTTTTGTTAATAGAATGTCCATTAACTTACCCTTGTACGTTTGAAGATTATGCGTTTTACTAGCAATTCTTTTTAGTAATTTTAATGCTAGATTTGCCTTAACATGAAAGATATTTGTACATATGTCTAATAGTTTATCCACTAACTCGTCGTTTAGATCTAAAGTGTTATCTACAAGATTGACAGTATCTTCTAAGGTGCTTAAAATATGATTTGGAATATCCAACTTTTTTCTTCTCATGTAGTTACAAACTGTACCCAAGAGTTTTAGCCTATCTTCTGGAAGCACACATGCATATGACTGTTTTAATGCCTCTTCGTGATTTCCTAATGAGAGCATAGCATTAATCTCGTTTTCTAATACTGGTGGAGATGTTACTATTCCTGTAAAAACTGATTCCACAATAGCCGCCCAAGAGAGTCTTTGCCAATCTTTATGCTCATATGCCATCTCAGCAAGGATTCGTAAATTCCTCCTTGCAAGAGAGACCTGTTTCGAAGAATCAATAAACTGAACTAAAGACTCTGTACTTAACAAAGCCGTCAATGCAGCAAAATTATCTGATTTTTTATACAGGGTTGGCAAATTTATAAATGAGTTGCCAGATTCCTTATCTTTCTCAAAGTAGGAAATTTGTTTTTGAGTTATTATAGGTTTGTAGTCAATTAATTTATTGGATAGAAATGTTTTATAGGAACCCATTAGGTCTATTACTTTACTTTCTGGGTTTTCTCTTATAAACCTTACTTTTGCAAGATTAGATTCTAAGTTAATTGAATCAAGTTCTAATATGTCTTCAATCGTTTCTTTAAATAAGGGGTTCAAGGAATAAGACAAAAGAGCCAGTATCATTAGTACGCTTTCATCTTTAATCTGTAATTTATTCCATTCTTTCTCAAGAAGATTATTAAAGGCAGTAGGCAATCCGTTTATTAATTCATCTACGTCTGTCCCATTATTTATTTGTCTCTTAATCTCATCTAGGTATCCCGGCATTCCTTCGCAAGCTTTATGTACAATTAATGCTTGCTGCACGCTCATACAATCTGCTAAATATTTTTGAGTTTCTTCTTGGCTAAAACCAAGAATGTCCCAAGGTTCGTACTTGAAATTATATTCTTTTGTTTCTCTAGTACTCACGAGAACATAGACATTATCCGCTCCACTAGGCAAGAGCTTAATAAGATTTTCTTCACCAAAGTTATCCGGAATTAAATGAAGACCATCAATGACAAAATAGAACGGCCCTTTTCCTCTTTTAGCTTCATTTATTAAACAGGAATATAACTTGTTAAATATTCCTTTAAGCTCATATTCTTGTGCAAATTCCAAGTTTATACTTGAGATTTTATGTGGACTATTAATTTTTATAGCATGCTTCATTTGCTCGCAAATTTCTTGAAGAAAACGTATTGTATTATGTCCCCAATAGTCCTCTCCAACAAAAAAGGAAAAAGTTCTATCACTATAATATTTAGTAAACTGCGCTAACAAGATAGTCTTTCCAGTCGACACGTCACCTTGAACCATAATCACTTTCCTATTTTTAGAAAACATTTTTGCTAGATGTCGAACTAAGGAGTCTCTAAATAAGGCTTCATCTGAAACCATAGGAAACGTTGCATTATATTGCGTGAGATCCGTTTCTTCTAAGTCTTGTTTAAATATTGTTGCCACAAATATTACCTCCGTTTTTTGATTGGATTCTGTTGTCCAACAGTCCTTTCAAAGTTTAACGTGTGGTCGTCTTTTTTTCAAAGCTCATTTTTGTTTGTTACAGGAATGCTCCTTATAGAATTAAAGGTAATATTCTGCAAAGGATAATTACCTTCTATAATTTAAATATTCGGGTCTTATAATATAAAACATTTACTATTAGCTAAACATTTCTAAAGTTCGCTCAATATGTTCTGCAAATGATACTCCAACATTATTGACCTTGCTAAATCCATACTCTTGAATTAAAGAATCATCTTTCATTTGAGCACCTCCAGTTTGGCTCTTCTTTAGCATTTGTATAATATTGTTTGAAATAAAAAACTTCATTTCTACTACATCACAATTCTTCGGTTCATTGTCATATGCAATGAATTCTTGTTTTAGAATCCTATTGTAAGTACTTGGATATTTGTATTTCAAAATCATAAAGTACAAATATACTTCCAATACTTTTACAATCCGATTTGATTGTAATGCAGTTTCATTAATATGATCTTCGTAAAATAAGCAAAAAACGATAAAATTATTAGTAATTTTATCTATGTCTCTTAATGACAACTTTAATTTAATATATGAATTAGTAATAACGTCCATAAAACTTGCTAAATTACCCATTCGAACAGTAAAATCTTTTAATTTTATTACAAGATATTGTCTTATATCTCCAGAGGGGATATTGATATTAAAATCGAAAAATCTTCTCAGATACCCCGCTGAATCCATGCCTTCTCCATACATGGTTGCTATTGAATGGGACAATTGCTCCAAATCAACTGCAAAGATAAAAACTATGTTTTGAATATTAAAATAGTGTTTAACGATTTCTAATGTTTCAACTGCGAATGTAGGACGACATCTATCTAACTCATCAACAAAAATAATTAATTTTCCATTTTCAGGTACAAAATTGATGAGTGCTTTTCTGAATTTTTCTTTTTCTTCAATAAACTTCCGATATTGTTCAAAATAACTTTCTACTTCCTTTTCAGCTGCGCCATCAATACCATTACAGACCAAGTCGGCTGTTTCAATACCTATTGTTTTTTTAATACCATCTTTTAAAATTGCTACCCCACACGATTTCAGAAAGCTTATTGACCTTTGCTTTAAATTATCCAACAAGATATTGTCTTCTTTATATACATCCATTTCCTGTAATTTATAGATTAATGGAATAAATGCATCATCAAAATCATCGTTCTCCCAGGCATTATAATATGATACAAAATAGTTATTATTAGAATTCTCCTCCGCGACCAACCAGTTTTTCCACATATTAAGGAGATAGCTTTTGCCTGAGCCCCAAGAAGCATCTACTGATATAACAATAGACTTGTTTTCGTGTAGTTGATTCCATTCATTTATAACTTTCATTAGATTTTCCACAAATGTTTTCCTATTTAATAAATCATCACAATCAAATTCTAAATTTTGATATTCCATTCAAATACCTCCTAAGAGGTCGCATTATCGACATTAGTACCACTCCTATTTAGCATATCAACACCGGAGATACTAATTACTTTCATCTTCAGTATTTCGCGCGCGTCGAATTATTCCACTCTAACATTTCCACATTTTCTTACGATTTCCTCCTAGGATTGTGGAAATATTCCAATAAAAAGCAAAATAGCCAGACCGTTTATAAAAAAACGATCCAGCGCGATATATTCCCACAAACACGCTGTCACTCTAATAAGACTATATCACTTCTCAAACCCTCTTATACCAAGGCTTTCAGCTCAACTCAAATATAGCACTATTAAGCACTCCACGCGTATCGTTCACGGAAATATAATTGTCACTTCAGTCTCAGTTAAAACATACTTCAATTGAAATTCCCCACAAATTTCCTATTTGAATGAAGCACACAGTCTTGTTTTGCGTCGATTCTGTGTTAATTTAATGTCTTATCGATAGCTTCTCCACGGCGTTCGCTTTATCCCGCTCAAACGGCTGAGTGTAAATCCTTGTCGTATTTAAACTCCTATCCCCCAAAATTCTGCTACCATCTCCAGACCTTCGACAGTTTTTAAGAGATTTCGAGCGAACGTATGCCTAAGGGCATGGGGATGTAGATCGGGCAGTTTCGCCAGCTAAGCGTACTGATCGATAACCTGCCTAAATCCACTAGCTGTTAAGCGACCTGTTCCCTTCCCTCGCTGACTTAAAAACAACTGTCCAAATAACGAAAAAGTAAGCATCTCGAAAACTCGAAATGCTTACCGCACAAGACTTTTGGCAAAATTTGGTGCGCCACCCAGGGATCGAACCAGGGACCTGCCGATTAAGAGTCGGATGCTCTACCAGCTGAGCTAGTGGCGCGAGGCCTAAATAGTATAATAGACCTATCTGAACAACTTTTCAAGTAGAAAACAAAAAAAGATTATAACAAACGACTTAACCAGATAATAATCCATCATGGGGTTGGAATTACTGCCGGTCGGTTCTGGGAATGCAGATTTTACTTGATTCCCGTATAAATATGAACAGCATCTCTTAAGAATTTCGCTGTACCAGGTTGTTGCTCATCATAATATGCCGTGAATCTCGGATCGTCGACATACATTTGTGCCACTCCTGCATGAGCTTCTTTCGTGTAGCTATCCCAATAAAAACATAGCCATTGACGATGGAGATCGGCCGCTTTTTGGGCGAGTTCTCCGGCAGGGTCCCCAGTTTTAAATGCGGCTTGAAGGGTTTCGATAACCTCTGTGCCGAGTTTTGTCACCTCAGCAAATTGTTCTTGTGACATTCCTTTGACTTTTTGATTGGATTTGTTAACCGTCTCAGCCCCATATTTTTCGCGTATTTCTTTCCCATACTTTGCTTCATTGTCATCCACTAATTTTTGCTTAAAGCCTGCAAACTTTTCTTGATCCATCATCATAATTCTCCCTTCACTTTGCGCAATCGTCTTTTCAACATTGGATATTAACACATCCAATTGCTCTCGTTTTTCAAGAAGCTTCTCACGGTGTTCTTTCAGTGCCTGCGCTCCATTAAATGATGGCGCGGTTACAATATCTTTAATACTATCTAAGCTTACTCCAAGCTCACGATAAAAAAGAATCTGTTGTAACCGATCAACCTCAGCCTGCCCATAAATGCGATATCCTGACGAGTTAATTCTTGCCGGCTTAAGCATACTTATCTCATCGTAATATCTCAGAGTCCGGGGGCTGACCCCTGCCATCCTAGCTAATTTCTGCACCGTATATTCCATGTGATCCCCTCCCTGAAATGACTATACACCTTTACGCAACGTCAATGTAAAGAGGTATTTTTAGATTTGTTAACGATTTATCTTCAAGCTGCGAAAATATAAGATCACCGAAGTAATAAAAGCAGTTAAAATTTTTATAAGAAGATCCGTTGACGTGTCTTCAAGTCCACCCTTCACCAGATTCGTTTTAAATAAGTAATCCCCAGTAAACTCAAACATTTCCCATAATGTACCTAGGGCAATTGAAAAGCAAAATGCAAAAATTATTTTTAAAAGGGTAAATCGACGTAGCGTTGTTTCTTGATCCTTTCTGATCGTTCCTTTCATTGCATATAAGGCAACTATCACCGCAAAGCTTCCAAATAAAGCGTGAAGAAGTAAATCCCACCACCAAAAGGTCAGATAGAATTTCTTGATTTCTCCCAAGTATTGCGCGAGGAAAATAAATATCAACAGAAAGGGTTGAAAGCTGGAAGGCAGCACGATGTTCTTGGAATTAGCAATACGTGTCATAATAAAAGGAAGAATAAGACAGAACATGGCGAGTAACGTCAAGCTTAAATTCTTCCCTTGTCTTGCTGCCATACTAACAATTGCTGTAACAATCAGAATCACTTCAAAGAACGATGCTATACCAACAGAAAGCTTGCTGCTTTGATTATTCACCATGAAATACTCCTTTGCACTGGCAGTCTGTCCGCACGAACTACCCTACCCCTACCCCAACCCAAGCAAGAAAACTAATCTATAATACATTAGCGTACCCCGAAAACGGGAAATAAAAATAGCAAAGTAAGTCCTGCATTTGCCGTGACGTTTTAACGTCCTTTTCGTATTAGTTACTGAGGAGGTGAAAAAGTGGTTGAGAAGACCTTCAAACGATTCTTTATAGAGAAACAGCCTCATCCCCTTTTACGGAGATGAGGCTGTTTCTTGTGGAGTATAAAGTACCTTGGCTAAAAGGCAACGATTAACCCGGATTGCCCAGCATAAGTTGCAATCGTAGCCCCCATATAATGAATGATAATTTCTTTCGGATGAAAACGCCTCTCCAATTCCTGAGCGAGGAATTGCGCATCGGAAAGATTATCGACATGAGTTATACCAATGGCCCGATCCGAAAAATTAGTGCAGCGTTCTCCGACAAGCGCAATAACTCTTTGGAGTGACTTTTGTCGCCCGCGCACTTTTTCCAGCATCTCGGCACTTCCTTCGACGTTATGTAGAATGGCTTTAATTCTCAGGACCCTCGCTAGAGTGCCTTGGAATCGACTAAGCCTCCCCCCTTTAACGATGTTTTCCAGAGTATCCAAAAGGATGAGAAATTTCATTTCTTTCCGGTATTGATTCATTTGGGAAAGGATTTCGTCTATCGAAAATCCAGATTGGGCCATTGCGGCGGCTTTGATAACTTGTAGACCATGCCCAATGGAGGCAGCCTCAGTATCAAAAACGACCACCTCGGAATTACCGGATAGTTCTTTCCCGAGATTAGCCGAGCCAAACGAACCACTCAGCTTCGAGGACACGGTAAAGCACAAAATCTTGCCTTGCTCTGAGAGTTCGGAGAAAATCTGGGCATAACGGGCGGGAGTTGGTTGCGAGGTCTTAGGAAGTTCCGGAGATGCAGCCATTTCCTTGTAAAACTCCTGGGGAGTGATATCTATTCCTTCTGCATATTCTTGACCGTTTACATGAATGGTCAAGGGTACTGTATGGATATGGTACTTTTCTAATAAAGGTTCGGGGATATCAGCAGAACTATCGGATATGATCTGAATCATAATTTCTCACTCCAACATGTTTTTGTATCATCTATTCACATTATCTTGATTAAAAACTCCAATATATCTGGATGAAAAGAAAAAATGTGTCACACAAGATTTCGATGGAAAGACGGAGAATCCTGCCAGCTCAGAAGGATAATTATTAAACTCGTTCAATATAAAGCAGAGTATCAGGACTTCAGATGGAAATTCTACCCCACTAGACTAGGTCGACCGCTAGAAGTAACTAGTCATTTAATAGGAGCTAAAGAAAACTTGGCTGGCGCCCGAAGACACTGTCTTCGCACGAATTAGCCTTCTAGTTAGCCTTGGCGTAGGCGGCCGCCTTAGTTGCCCTTATGCTTCCAGAAAGTATACAACGAAGTTATACTTTTTGACTAGTATAAAAAAGGGCTTCTTTTCAATGACTAGTTATTTAACTTAGAATCCATTTTTACTCAGGATGGTTATTACTGGGATTTTAACCAACAACTTGTACTATATTTTTAAGTAGTCAGCATGTATAATTCATTTTACGAGGTCTTGAAGGCAGCAAGCCACAGGAAAGGGGTAGTTCAAGTGAAAAATAGCATAGGGTTTAAGAGTATTATCTTAATAATATTTGTAATCACAGTCATTATGAGCACCGCTTCGATAACCCAAGCTGCCACATTAGCGCAGGGAGCTTCCGGTTCAGAAATCCGTGTGGTACAAGCACAGCTCCAAAGCTTAAATTATGATGTTGGCCCAGTGGACGGCATTTACGGAACTAAAACCAAAGCTGCTGTTCAGGAGTTTCAACGTGACAACCATTTAGTAGTGGATGGAATTGCCGGGCCCCAAACACAAGCAGCGTTACAGAAAGCCTATTCTCCTCAGGGAAAAACTGATCAAATCATTAATACCGCCAAAAGTTTCTTAGGGGTTCCCTACCGATGGGGAGGCACCACTCCTGCGGGCTTTGACTGTTCTGGCTATACACAATATGTTTTTGCTAGTCAAGGTATTACTTTACCGCGTGTCTCCCTTGACCAATACGCAGTTGGAACTCCAGTGGCCTTCAATAAACTCATTCCAGGTGACTTGGTTTTCTTTAACCTAGTCGCAGGAAAACAAGTGAGTCATGTTGGCATTTATATTGGAGATAACCAATTTATCAGTGCAACGAGTAGTAAGGGAATCGCAATTTATGCTTTTACACCGTATTGGGCCAATGCCTATGTTGGGGCAAAACGTGTCTACTAAAGTCCATGACTTGAGTTAATTGATTTCAGCTGAGTGAAAGTTTCTCTAAGGAAAATATCCTCATCTCTTTTTGGGAGATGAGGATATTTTCTAGTCAATTACCATTGCCGCCCTGAATCAGCCGCCATATGATTCTTCACATTTTTAATGATATTTCTCTTTACTGAGAAAGTACTGATATTATTCCCTTCTTCACTTCAGCTTGACAATAAAGCGAATAACTTCCCCACTGCATTCAGCCCATATCTGACCCCCTTGCAATTCTACGATCCCTTTGGCGATTGCTAAGCCCAAGCCAGAACCCCCTTTATCCGCTGTCCGGGATTGTTCAACTCGGTAAAACCTATCAAATAATCGCGCCAATTCGGACTGGGGAATGTGTTCCCCTTTATTTTGAATAATCACGAGGACATCGTTGTCCTCCTTTGAAAGTTTGACAATGATTTCTCCAGGTTTATAGCTATACTTGACAGCATTTAGCAAAAGATTCTCAAAAACACGGACCGTTTGATTAACATCGATATCGACATAGATCTTCTCTTGAGGAATCTCCTTGATAATCGTCAAATTATTTTCTTCAAAGCTCGGTGTATGCTCTTCTAGTAACTGTTCTAGCAATTCATTCAAAGAGACTGTTTCTAGCGTTAACCTAACTCCTTTGTTCGTTAGCTTGGTATACTGGAACAAGTCGGCAATTAACCCACCTAATTTCTCTGATTTATTATAAACAATATTAACATAATCATTAAATTGCTCGTCAGTTTCATATTTCCCATCTTTAATCAGGTTTAAATACCCTAAGATGGAGGTTAAAGGGGTTCTCAAATCATGTGAGAAGTTGGTAATTAGTTCATTTTTCGTTCTTTCTGCTCGCCGTTCTTCCTCGATTTTAAGTTTAAGCTCTGCCGCCATATGATTAATGTTACCCGCTAACGACCCCAGCTCATCTTGGCTTTTCTGGGATACTCGAAAGTCTAAGTTCCCTTTAGATATTTCCAGGACTCCTCCTGCCAATTCTTCGATGTGACGCATTTTTCTGAGCGTTAACAAATAAAACAATGAAATAAAGGTGATGACCGCGAGAAGAATACCTAGCGGAGAGGACTCTTTAGAATAAGCCAAATAAGCGGTTGGCATTCCCTCAACCACTAGAAAGAATTTGTTCGTTTCATTAAAGAGGGGATATATCCCAATATAAGCTTCTTCCCTGTTGTTGAAGCCTATATTTCTGCCATATTTGAATTCCATTAGTTTTTGTAAGTCAATTTGGGTTTCGGCGACGTACTTAGATTTGAAAAGGACTTTGCCGTCTAGGTCGACAATAAATACCTTTTGGTTACTAATCTGGCTATGGCCATTTTCGTTTGAAACCATTTGTTCGATGACAACTTTATTCGAGAGAGTTGGATCGGCTTCTTTGATGTCGTGTAATATTTTTCCGGCTGCTTGGTCGATTTGTTCCATGCCACGAGTGTAATCGATATAAGGCCGTTCTACCATGAGCCAATGATTACTAATACTAAATACAATATATGAACTCAATAGACATATGACAAACGTCATAATAAGTTGAACTCGAATACTTTGCTGAATTTTCCCTTCGGAAAATTCATACACCTTTTTAAAGGGTGTCAGTAACTTTTGCATAAACTTGGGCAGTTTAGGTTTACGTGGCTTAAGTAGCTTCAATAATTTAAGTTTCAATTTTATAACCTACTCCCCACACGGTTTTAATATATTGAGGTTTACGCGGATTGTCTTCAATCTTTTCTCGAATTTTCCTAATGTGTACCATCACGGTATTATCGGATTCAAAGAAATCTTCTCCCCAAACGGTCTCATAAATCTTTTTAATACTAAAGACGAGCCCTCTGTTGTGTGCCAGAAGTTCTAATATAGCGAACTCCGTCGGAGTTAGTTTTACCTCACGCCCCCCCACTTTTACTTCATGGGTAGCAATATTAATGGAAAGGTCATCAATTTCCATTTCTCCCTCCGTTTCAGGAGTTAGCTGATTAAACTGGGTAAAACGTCTCATTTGGGATCTAATTCTAGCCATAAGTTCCAAAGGGTTAAACGGTTTGGACATATAATCATCGGCGCCTGCTGTCAGCCCTAAAATCTTATCTGTATCTTCACTTTTAGCGGATAGCATAATAATGGGCATATTTTTCTCTTCCCGGATCTTCAGACAGGCTTGAATGCCATCAAGTTCAGGCATCATGATGTCTAAAACAATCAAATCAACAAGGTCCTTTTGCAATATATCAAGAGCCATCCGACCATCTGAGGCTTTCAAGACGAAATAACCTTCGTTTTTAAGATAAATATCAATTAAATCTCTGATCTCTTTTTCATCATCAACCACAAGTATGGTTCCTTTAGCCATGCGCGCACTCCCTCCATGTTTACGTAAAAAACCAGATCAAAAACCAGACCACCTAATACTATAGCAGAAAAGAGATCTAAAATAACATGCTGTTTGATAAATTGGGTCGCTAAAATGATTAAGATAGCGGTTATATATACAAACGTGACATTTAAGTAATTTTTAGCTGGATATTTGTTGATCGCTTTAATCATTATAAAGCTCGTCATCACATGAATACTGGGAAAGGCATTATAAGGCTGGTCATTATTATAAACAAAAGAGATCATCCTAGTCAAAAAATCATTGCCTATCAAATCCGGCCTTGGAACATCTGTTTGGAAAAAGAAATAAATTCCGTAAGCTACCAACAAGCCTAGGTTAATGGACAACAATGTCCGGTAATAGGTTTTTTTATCTTTAAGGCAAAAGTACGCTAAGGTTCCAAAAATAAAGAAATACCACATTAAATAGGGCAAAATAAATAGTTTTATAAAGGGAATCCCTTGGTCTAAGTCTGTTACTAAGCTATGAGTACCTCGATTTGCGTTATTAAGCAGGCAATAAATAAGATTAGAAATTGGAATAGAGACTAATAAACATAAGGGCATAAAATTTTTAATTACTTTCGGCATTTCTTTGATTCCTCCTTTCGATTTAAGATTGTATATCCAATAGAGATTATCCCGTTTTTTGATCCGCTCTTAAATTGGTCATTAATTCTAGCATCTTTTCCACAGCCCGTTCTGCGGAATGACCGGGTAACGCTGCGGCCGCTTTTTCTCGCATTTTCTTGATTTCCTTAGGATAACTTAAGAAAAACTCAAGCAGCTCTTCCAATTTCTCTTCCGTGTCGGCGATATTCCCTGCCCCAATACGTTGCAAAAAGTGGGCATTTTCCTCTTCTTGACCGGGTATAGGCTTAAAAATCACCAGAGGCAAATGCCGCGTGAGTGCCTCAGTAACCGTTAGCCCTCCGGCCTTGGTTATGATCAGATCGGAAACCGACATGAGATCTTCTAAGTTATCAACGTACCTTAAGCGAGCTAAAGGGTTACGGGCACTTGCAATCACTTCTTGCAAGGAGTGATACAATTTCCGATTATTTCCGCAAACGATAATCAACTGCACAGGAACTAAAGAATTGGCAAGTTTCATACAGATTTTTTTCGTGCTTTCCAAACTTCCGTGGGCTCCCATGACAAGAAACGTAAGAAGATCTGGTTTAAGCCCTAACTCAGAAACAATGGGCTTTGGGTCTATCTTTACTTCGAATTTTGGACTGACTGGGATCCCTGTCACATCTATCCTTCTGGCAAGAATTCCCCCGGTCACTAACATCTCTTTAACTTCCTCGCAAGCTACAATGTAGCGATCCACCCCTGGATTGACCCAATGACTGTGAACCGTGTAATCTGTAATAACGGTGATCACCGGAACCTGCAGAATATGTTCCAGCCTTAGTTGAGCTAGAATTGATGAAATAGTTGGATATGTGCACACAATCAGATCCGGTTCAAATTCCTGAATGTATTGAAGAAAATCAGTTCTCCCTAATTGGTTCAGAAAACGCTGAATCCTGGAATTAGGCTGTAGTTTAGAGGTTTGATAATAAAATTTCCCCCAAAGCTTTGGAGAATGTTTAACCAACTCAAAGTAAAGTTTTTTAACCACACTATTGAATCGCTTACTTAAAAAATCGCCAAAATCCAAATGAGTTACAATTGCCAAAGGTTCCTTGATACGTATTCCTTCAATCACTGCTTCAGCCGCTCGCAAATGTCCGTTTCCAAATGCTGCAGAGAATACGAGAATTCTCAACTGCTTCAAGTCTACCCCTCCCTCTTCACAACCATTTTCTAACAGCTCTGCAGTCATTATAAGGTTTAGTTCTTAAAAGAAAGTACGACTAAATCTTAGGAAATTCTTAAAATTTAATTATAGTTCCTTTACGCGATGAATTTGAGCCTATATGCGCAGCAGCACTACTAGATTTCAAATACCAAAAAGGACCTGTACCACTTTTAAAAGTGATCACAAGTCCTTTTTGGTATTTAACTTTTTGCAGGTTGATCCTATAGTATCACTCACGAGATGTTTCTTTTTTTGCACTTATGTCCACTGAACATCATCGCTTACTTACTTCTTCATTAATTTTATCGTCAATATACCTAACACAGAGCCTATTGCAATCCCGACCGCAACCCAAACAGCCGTAATCATATTGTTCACTCCTTACTTCACGATTTGTCCATCTCCATAAACCATGTACTTAATCGTGGTCAATTCCTTTAGCCCCATTGGCCCACGGGCGTGTAACTTCTGAGTACTAATCCCAATTTCCGCTCCAAAACCAAAACGTCCTCCGTCTGTGAAACGAGTTGAAGCATTTACATAAACAGCGGCTGCATCAATTTCTCTTAAAAACCGTTGGGACCTTGTATAATTTTCGGTGATAATCGTTTCTGAATGCTTGGTACTATATTTGTAAATATGATCGAGTGCCCCATCAAGCCCCGGTACAACTTTAACACTTAAAATAAGGTCCAGATGTTCTGTCACCCAGTCTTCCTCGACGGCAGGGACGGCATAAGACAAGATTTCACACGTTTTGGGGCAGCCTTTTATTTCGACTTGGTGCTTCTTAAGTT
>NZ_JYNH01000055.1 GCF_000960765.1 Desulfosporosinus sp. I2
CCCATGTCTTTCCCAAGGGCATTAATCAGCTCAATATCGAAGCCCGTTGGTTGTTGCTTTTCATCCATAAACTCAAACGGTGCATAGGCGATATCCGAACCAACCTTCAGGACCTTTTCAACTGGAGCAGGAGCTGCTGGTGCCGGTGCTGCTGGCGCGCCAGTACTACCGCATCCAGCTAGCGTCAGGAGGCTTAAACTAAGTAACCCGGCTAATACAAGACGAAATTTTGGTTTAAACATTTTTATTCCCCTCTCTTTTGGATGTGTTCCGCAACAATTTTCTAAAAGTTTCTGCATTATGCGTTAGCTTCATCCTTGTCTATTCCGATTATACATACTAATGAATATCTATACAACACTAATTTATGCATGTTATAGCTATTTTTTTAGCCCTGATCCAAAATCTGGGCGGATTAAGTAACGCCCAAAGGATTATCCCCAAAAAGTTACACACAGGAGTGTGTGTATAGTGTGGATAAGTGCAAGGAATACCCTATTTTCCAAGATGAGATTGTGGATAACCCTGTTGACAACCTTTTTAGAGTATAAGTTTATAAAGAAAACTTGGCTGGCGCCAAGCCTTGGCGTAGGCGGCCGCCTTAGTTGCCCTTATGCTTCCAGACGAAGACACTGTCTTCGCACGTATTAGTATTCTTGCAGTATACAACGAAGTTATACTTTCTGACTAGTATAAGGAAAACAAAAAGCACTGGCCGACGAATCGCCTACCAATGCTTGTCAATTTCTAAAATATGCTAATTCAAGTTGCTTGAATTAATATTGCTCACGAGCTGGACGATGGTGCTGATAGCACTCACGGCAGTATACTGGACGATCTGATGTCGGTTGGAATGGAACTTGAGTTTCTACTCCACAGTCCGCACAAACGACAGTAAACATTTCACGTGATCTTCCTTCTTGGGAATTACGATTGGTTTTGCGTACGTTGCGACATTCACGGCAACGTTGTGGTTCATTCTCAAAACCCTTTTCAGCGTAGAATTCTTGCTCCCCAATTGTAAAAATAAAAGTTACTCCGCAGTCTTTACATACTAGATCTTTGTCTTCAAAGGCCATGAAAGATATTCCCCTTACGTAAAAAAATGTAATAGGCTGTGCCCATCCAGTCATTATTATAAACCTATTCACTCGAAGGCACAAGTTTTTTTTCTCGGCCAGCAGCTAAGCACAAGCCATAAATTGTCCGAACTCCGCTACCCCGAAGTACTTCTGCCACTGCCTCGAGCGTTGCTCCTGTTGTCGTTACATCGTCCACTAACCACACACTTCGCCCCGAATAATCCTCTGGATTAGGCACAGCAAAAACACCTCTTAAGTTTTGCAAACGTTCTTTACGAGAAAGTAGCACCTGAGATACCCTAGTCTCAATTCGTTTAACTCCTTGAAGAATTGGCAATCCCAGTTCCCAATGTAAGGCGGAAGCAATAACCTCCGCCTGATTAAATCCACGCTCTCCTAGTTTTGTAGCATGCATTGGAACTGCCACGACGCCGTCAACTGCCGGAAGTTGACTAATAGCCCATTCTGAAAAAGGTTTTATAATCTGCCCTATATAGTTTGGATGGGCATTAAATTTTACGTTCTGAATAAATTCCTTTAATCCACCGTAATAATGTCCCCAGGCAACTACCTTATCAAGCTGTTTTGGGCCCTTGCCGGCTTCACAATCTTGACACTGTAGCAGGTCAATGGGAATTAACTTTCCGCACCCTAGGCAACGTCCAAGCTCAGGATGTAAGTAGTTTTCAGTACAAATAGGACAGATTGGCCCGTCCCCTTCACTACATAAGACACAAACTGGTTCATTCTTATACCAAAGCGAACGGAGGAACTCACTAGAGACTCCTCTGAGATCTTTCAAGGTTTCTCCTCCCTTCTTGCTGATCGAGAAGTCCTAACTCCATTGCACGTCTATTTTGGTCCTTGATCCAACGAACTGCTGTCTTCATGGCTGGAGATATTTGCTTGGAAATATAGATGACCCCTCCTCCTGGACATTCTTGAGTTCGCCCTACTCTGCCAGCCATTTGAACCAAGGCACGTTCATCAAAAATTGAATGATCCGCCCCGAGAACCACCACTTGTATTCCGGGTAACGTGACACCACGCTCTAAAATGGTCGTACTCACAAATAGATCAAACTCGCCCCGAATTAGGCGTTTTATCTTTTGGGCACGTCCTAAATCAGAACTGTAGCTACCGTCAACCTTCCAGTCGGGAAAATATTGTCTTAATGACTTAATCCAAGAACCAACCCAGGAAATTTTTGGGACGAATACCAGCACCGGCCCTTCTCTCCTTAAAGTTCTTATTTGTAGAACCACTTCTTCAGTACACCCGTTACAGTTAGGTTCCAGGGAATAGGCCGATTTAAGCCAAACAGGAATCGGCAAAGGCTTACGATGGTGCCGTGCCGGTAGCTGAATGAGTCGCATCTTGCCCTGCTTTACTAACTTTAACCCTTCTGGAGATGGAGTAGCAGTTAAGTATAATATCTTTCCCCCTTGGCGTAAAGCGTGCTCTAATCCCCAGTCCAAAGCCTTACTCCCTTGATAAGGAAAGGCATCCATTTCATCCATAAAAATAATATCAAAGGCTCGCCAAAATCTTAAAACTTGATGTGTCGTTGCCAACACTAACCCACCACTTTGAAACTTAACTGAGCTTTCCCCAGTCAACACTTGCAATGGATACTTGGGAAAATCCCTTTTTAATCTTGGCATAATGTCATAAATAACATCTTGTCTCGGAGCAGCAAAAAGTACTGACTTTCCCTGTTTAAGTGCCCATGCTGCTGACGGGAAACAAACTTCGGTTTTTCCTGCTCCACATGCCGCCCAGAGCAGTGCTCTACCTTCTGACGCTTCTTGAATATAGTTTAAAACTTGTACGCTCGCTAGACGTTGAGCCTCGGTTAAGTCCCAATGTGGTAGGAAAATAACCTCTCGTGGGCTTTCAATCAATAAACGTTGATCCCGATAAAGCACGTCGAGAGAGGTGCTTACTCCAATGCTCTGGCAACCACGGCATGTTGCAGCCGTCCCATATAGACTGGGCCACTCTTCCACGTCCTCCTGCCCACATCGTTGACACTGCCATCCTCTACCATGCTGTTTAACCGAGGGAACCCACTGAGCCTTTCCTTGAACCACGTTACGATGGGCAAGTTCAATGACCCTCTCCTCTAGAATCTTAAGTTCTCGGGCAAGCCCTCTAAAATCACGAATCGAAATTTGCCTCCCTAGGACAATTTGATTGAACCTAACCCCTATCTCGTCCTTCACTTCCTCCTCAAACCGCCCTTGATGGGACAAGGTATTTGCCTGAATTTGTTCCCAACTAAAGTGCAACGTGTCCCCACAGATATCGTTTAGTAACCTGATAATTTCTAGTTTAGTGTTTTTATTTTTACCAAAATTCCACATATCGAGCAGCTTCCGCCTATGCAACTGATCCTGAATCTCCTCAATGACTGCTAACGGAAGCGGGGTAGTGAGGAGGCTAACGTCAGAACCCTGCTTGTCCCTCTCAAGATGGGGAAAATAACTGACGATACCATTTTTGTTTATCGTCAGGAAAAAAAGCATAACTACCCCTCTCTCCATCCTCATCCGTTATATTTTATAGCCCTTCGCGTCATTTTCACTCTCACAGCTTAACGGATTTTCGTAAATCCTTATTTCTGGGAAGCGACGCTGAAGACAAGCTATGTAAATCTCATCATGATCATGCGAGAAATTGAGATGAACGCACACCTCAACCTTGATTGGCGCCATAAACTTAAGAAACCACAAGTGTTTTTCCAACTCCCTGCTTTCCTGAGCCATGTACCAATTATAGTTTAAACTCTGGGTCCGACTGACGAGGCCTTCCTTCCAGGCCCCAATTTTAGCCTGCCATTTGAAGGGGATACCCCATTCCCAACTTGAATTTGCTCTCCATAATACTGCGCCTAAGATTAATACAACGCCCATCAACAACGTCATACTCTCGCCCCCTACTCACAACTTATGTTTTGAAAAGGAGTTGCGTGAGTTGTCTCTGTCGAGCATATTCAGCGAGAAGCAGAATATGTGGAGAAGGTGAGAAAGCCTGATGCCCCTGCCATAGCAAACGTTCGGTTGAAGTTAGACCCTTGACTCTTTCATCAATGTTATTAGGCACTTCTTCAACCCAGCGATAGAGCCTATTTGCCGTTTCTGGGTTCGTTCCCCGCTGTACCTCTGCAGCATCCCATACGACGGACTGAGCCCATTCATACGCTTCTATATTAAAAGGTTGCCATTTGAGCACTTCTTCCACTGCCACCAACCCAGAAATAATCTTTCCATGTTTAAGTAAATGTTCGGCGCGCTTTTGCCTCGTGCTACTTTGCGTTTGGTCCCAGATCAAACTTTTATCCCAGAATGAAATGCTCCTTTCTGAGTCCCGTTCACTCCATTGAACCGCATAAGCATTCCAAGTTCGTTCTTTCTCAATGTAGGTTGGATTGAAGAGCAGGCTTCCACAAACAAAGCACAAGAGACAACTAAAGACCATCATTACCTGGTTACTGATGCTCTGCGTCCAAGTCCTTTTTGAATAGAAAGAACGGGGATGTGGATCAAATTTTTGAAGACTTCCGAAAAGCAGCCAGAATAAACATCCCAAGGAACCAAAGGAAAAATCCGCATCGACTAAACTATGGAGTCCTAAAAAGAGCAAAGCAGCCCACACCTGAATCTCAGCCTTGTTCCCTAGATATTCAACCCCTGTTTTATAGAACTTACGCTTCTCTCTCCAAGTCTTCCAAGCCTGCGCCAACCACAAACTTCCCCAAGTCCCCACACATAGTATCCCGAGAACCCCTTGATTCAGAAGGATATGTATAAAACTAGAATGGGGATCAGCTGTCCAATATGGAAAATGCTGAACGGTCGGAAAGGCTAACCACCCACCCGCTTGGGGAAGCCCTCTTGCGTCCCAGGCTAACCTTATTCCATCCTTAAAATAGACCAACCGTTCCTGCCAACTTGAAGAAGAAATGTCCCAAGTTGTTAGATTTTCCCAAGCCGCTCTGTTGTTGAGTATTATAAGAACTATTCCAGAAATAACTAATCCGATTAACCACAGTCTTCTCAGATAGTTCCCTGAGCCTAATATTGGTTTTCTAATCGCTCCTGCTTGTCTTGATAAGATAAACTTCTGTCCCATAAAGATAACTACAAATAATCCCACACCTGCCCGGGAACCCGTAGCTAATAGAGAAATCACCAGTAAAATCTGAGCTAACTTCCTTTGTGGATTAAGCAAGAGAACAGCTCCCAAAAAGGCTGCCATAGCATTGGGATAACCAAAAACCGAACTCAGCCTTCCCGCTACTTGGCCTACCCAAGGTACCCAACCCATCATGGCAACTGCAATTGCCAGCCATTCGATATAATTTAGTAATTTTTCCTTAGTTTTTTGATCCGAGGAAATACGTATACCCAACCGATAGGTGAGCCAAAAGATTCCCCAATGCAATGCTTCCATGAATCCATCCGCAGCCTTGACAGGATGAACTATCCCTAAGCCTGATAAAATAAGCATTACTAACATTAACGCATCTGTTAGGCCTAGGGTAAAATAGTTTCCTGACCCAAACTTAAACCTTTCGATCCAATGCGATGCTATAACGTAAAAAGATATAACAAAGCCAAAAACAAGCCAATCCTGAGGATAGTAAAGTCCGTGGTTTATAACACTGATAGCTAAAAAAAGAGCTAGGAAGCGTGCTCTGTTGCTCCTAACTCTGCTGTCTTGTTGTAACGATAAACCAATCACTGGGTGGGCTTCATCCGCTCTAAAAAGAATTTAAGGGTCCCTTCCGCCGCCAAATCTTCCCCGACATACGCTCTACCCTTAGCGACGCCGAACGTTTTCCTCAACTTGACAAGTTCTACTTCTAAACGAAGCTGATCTCCAGGGATTACTTGCTTCTTAAACTTGACATCATCCAGACCCGCAAATAACCCTAAGTAACCTTTATACTCGGGCATTGTAAGAATAGCTACCGTTCCGACTTGGGCCAGGGCTTCGATAATTAGAACCCCTGGCATGATGGGATGCCCCGGAAAATGACCTTGAAAGAACGAATCACCATTGGAAACGTTCTTTATTCCCACCGCTCTCTTCCCTTTGTCTAATTCTATGATCCGATCGACTAGCAGAAAAGGATAACGATGAGGAATAATATCCTGGATTTCTCGACTCTGTAACAAATGAAATTCCTCCTTGCAGATATGAACCCTTTTGTCTTATGATTAAGTACGATTAAACATTTACCTACTAGCAAACAGTATAACCAAGTTTCTGGTCGAAGGGAAGATAGTGAGGACATGAAAAAAACCTACAATATTCTACATATTATTGGAGGCGGAGAAGTTGGCGGAGCTGAACAGCACGTTTTATCTCTGATCAAGGGTATCGACCGGACTCGTTTTGCCCTACATCTTGTCTGTTTATCACAAGGACCCTTCTCAAATTTGGCTATGAAAAATAACATTCCAGTCCAAACTTTCCCAATGCGCTTTCCTCTTGACCTTACTCCCCTGCCTCCTCTGGTCCGCTGGATTAGACAACATAAAATACAACTTGTTCACACCCACGGTTCTAGGGCTAATCTCTTAGGTCGCTTAGGGGCAAAATGGTTGGGAATCCCTACTCTAACCACCGTTCATAGCTCCTTAGCTCACGATTATCTTTCCCCTTGGGCTGCCCGAATAGCCTTAGGACTTGACCGTCTTACCCTCCCCCTGACATCCGGAATTATCACGGTATCCGAATATTTAGCAAAGGAGGTTGCCTTAAGAGGCGGACGGAATCTGGAAACCATCTATAATGGCCAATCCCCCATCTTCTTTGCAGATCCGACTTCTTCTCGACATCAATTCCGCAGGCAATGGGGAATTCCAGCGGAGGCACTTGTTCTTGGAACAATAGGCCGCCTTCATCCGACAAAAGGGCATACTTATTTAATTAAAACGGCAATTGAACTACTTAAGAGATTTCCAAACCTTCACCTTTTATTAATTGGAGAGGGTCCGCTACGTCAAACCCTAGAAGCCGAACTTGAGCGAAATGCCATTCCTTATACTCTGACTGGCTTCCTTCCCTCAGCCTATCTTGCGCTCCCTGCAATGGACCTTTTCGTCTTACCTTCAATCAGTGAAGGGATGGGATTAGTCCTTCTTGAAGCAATGCAAGCAGGAGTTCCGATTGTCGCAAGTGATGTTGGCGGAATTCCTGAGGTTATTCGTGCTGGACAAGACGGGCTACTTTTCCCTCCTGGCGATGTTGCAGCCTTTACAAAAGCCTGTACTGCTATCCTTGAAAATCATACTTTGTCAACGACTCTTACCCAATCAAGCCAAAAACGATGGCACACGTTTTCTATGGATAGTATGGTCAGAGAAACCGAGCAAGTATACACCCGCTTAATTGAATCGTGATTGGGCCAATTTTAAGACTCCCACTTCTTGTAAGTGGGAGTCAATTTTCTGTCTCGGTGGGTCAAAGCCCATACTTCGCTCTTTAGAATTGCTAATTCGGCGATACTCTCCTCTGGAGACTATCGTCACCGACGTCTCAATGTCCAGCTTTTGCTGGACGAATTAATCTATTTAGATTTTTTAGACCGTTCGTTCTCGTTTTTAGTTTTCTCATTAATATTATCATTAACTTGGCCATCTATTTTATCATCTATTTTATCATCTATTTTATCATCCACTTTTTCATTTATTTTTTCATTTACTTGATCATTTATTTTTTCATGTACTTGATCATGTACTTGATTGTTCATTTTATCGTGATCGCTTTCAGCCTTAGTTTCCGGTGGCTGTTTCTGGCTTGCCACTGGTTCTTTATCCTTTTCACTCCTAGGATTTGGTGTCTTAACAACGGAGGGGGACTCATTAGGGTTCTGTTTCTCCGGACCTTTTTCAATCGGGTTATCTAATGCCCTAGATTTCTCCATTGATGTCCCAGGTGTTAGAGGCAAATTAGGATCGATTTCCTTCTTATCTGCTTTAATCAACGCTTTAACCTGTGGGTTTTCAAGTAATCGAACCCGTTCCGTGGTGTCTTTTAGTTTTCCTGATTCAGTTATTACCCCGGCCTTTTGAGCCGCCTTCCAAAGTCCAAACTCTCCTAAGCTCAAATCTCCTTTTTGAGCTAGGTCCCTATCTTGGGGGGTCAAGGTGAAAACTGCCACTTCAGGGGTAAGTCCTTTTTTCGCGATGGGTCCAGTGACCCAATTACTAATTTGAAGCTCATTGAGTTCCTTTGGCATTTTCTCTATACTTTTATCCGTCATTGGTGAATATCCCACAACAATCCAATTATGTTCAGGGTTAATAAAGTTCTGATTATAAGCCAGAGTGACAATTTTCTCTAATACTTCGTCAATCGGTTTGCCTTTGAGGGCAATCTGAGTCAGCATTTGGCGAGCATCCTCATTTTGGTTTTGTAATTCTAAGAATCGTCCTTGAGTATCTACCGTAAATTGCAAACTAGGATTAATATCGACTGAGACTAAGGCTACCGCTGTTGGCGCTTGATAAAGATTCCAGCCCATAAGCGAAGTTAATGTCATAAGGAAAAGTGCTGCTACCCCCACCCAGACGCGTAATCCCCAAAAACCAGCTCTGGCAACATTCAGTTCAATTTCGTCTCCCACCTCAGCGTTAATTTGTCTCTTTACTTGGCGAAAGGTGCCCTCCCTATCGAGAACCGTGTAAGATGTCCCCGACTTTTCTAATACTACAGCTTTTAGTTTGCTCAACCCTTCACCCCCTCGTCCTGACGAAGTACATATTCCCTTAAATAAACGTAGTCATGCTGGTTTGCTATCAGCAGAGCCACCGCTAAAATATATTTTCGTCCCCGTTCCAACACCTTTAGATTAACCCGGGTTTTTAACGCTAACGCTTGCATAGGGATTTTCCCCTTTCGTTCTACCTGGAGCCACAAATCGGGATCCAGTGCTAATTCCCGAGCCACCCTCAGCAAAGTTTCACGGGAATCCCGATGTTTAGGAGACACTGCGACTAAATCCTGAAACGTTAGCTGAAACACTGACAAAGCCTTAGAAAACTGTTGGATTTCCGCAGCCCTCTCACTGTTCTGTTCTCGTAGGCTATACTCATCTATCCCAAGATGAATATCTATTCCCCGCCCAATATCTTCTTGGTCGAGGGAAATTGCCTGTCTCAGACGTTGCTTACGGTAATAATCAATCAAGCGGCGTTTAATTAAAACCCTAGCATAGGCTAAAAATGGGACTCCCTTATCCTCAACAAACAGATCGATAGCATCATTAAAAGCTATTAAGGCTTCCGATAATTCGTCATCTCGTCCCCATTCCAGAGTGCGAAAACACACTTGGCTCGCTACATGACGAATAAACGTTTGGGATTCGGCTAAGAAATCCTCTCGGGCTTCTAAGTCCTCCTTCAAACGATGCCATTGCCGTTGTTTTTCCCATTCTGGCATGTTTTTTTCCTCCTAATTTTGTATACGAAGTAAAGACTCTCTTTCAAGGGGTCTTCCTGCCTATTCCTTGTAATAATACTTTGATTACAAAACGTGGTAGGACAGTTTGTCGTTTCCATCGCCGAGGTTCCTTCCACAAACGATAGAGCCATTCCAGATGAAACTCTTGGAGACGTTTGGGCGCGCGTATTACGATACCTGCCAGAGCATCAAAGCTTCCGCCTACTCCTATACTTACCGTTGCTAATTGGGGATGTTGAGCCAGCCAATATTCTTGACGAGGTGCTCCCAATCCTACGAGTAAAACATCCGGTTGAAAAGCAAGGATATCTCTTAACACACGATTTTCTTCTTCCAAACTAAAGTAACCGTGATGCCCTTTCAAATCAATTTCAGGGTATTTTTGCACAACCTGTTTGATCGCCTTTTCAACCACTCCAGGCTTCCCTCCTAAAAAGAAAAGCCGCCATTTCTGGGCATTGGCTATGGGAAATAACGACTGGACTAAGTCAATCCCTGTCACCCGTTCTTGAACTGGGGTCCCTAATTGTCGAGCAGCCCAAACAACACCAATTCCATCAGCAGTTATGATATCTGCTGAATTAATAAGTTCTCTAAGCCGTTGATCTTGGTTAGAAGCATAGATCATCTCAGGATTGGCAGTCACCACTCTTGTCCTGACCTGATTTTCTACCGACAGCCGAATTTTTTCTACAGTCTCTCGCATGGAATATGTATTTACGGTGATCCCAAGAATATCAACCCTCATGAAAGTCATTCCTTTCCGTGCAAGTTGGGGACGGTTCTTGACTTGTAAATCCCTCTCATTCTTAACTATAAAGTCCAAGGAAAGAAGACCTTATCCGAATTTTCGGATCCAGTCACTAGCCTCGGACTATTTCAGTGCATTAGGTATTTACTTTAAACTTTATTTATGCAGGTATTTCCCAGATAGTACTTTTCCAGTGCCTAAGGCCACGCATGAAATAGGGTCCTCGGCTATACTCACCGGCAGTCCAGTCTCACGAGCCAAGCGGATATCAAAACCGTACATTAACGCCCCTCCACCTGTCATAATAATCCCTTTATCAAGGATGTCCGACGATAATTCAGGCGGGGTCCGCTCCAATACTTCCTTAACTCCGACAACTATGGCATCTACCGACTCCTCAAGGGCAACATAGCATTCTTTGGAATTCACTTTTATCGTTTTGGGTAAACCGGTAATTAAGTCACGACCTCTTACATCAATGTCTTCGCAGGGGCGACCTTCTGGTATTGCTGAACCAACTGCGATCTTAATTTCTTCAGCTGTACGTTCTCCTATCATGAGATTATGCTCACGTCGAATATAACGACTAATTGCCTCATCAAATTTATCCCCGCCAACCCGAAGACTGCGTTTTGCCACTATACCATTAAGCGAAAGTACTGCAATATCAGTAGTCCCTCCACCAATATCTACAACCATACTTCCGGTTGGTCCAGATATATCTAAGCCCGCTCCCAAGGCCGCAGCATACGGTTCTTCCACGACTTTAACATCTTTAGCCCCAGCCTGATAGGCTGCCTGTTTTACCGCCCTTTGTTCTACTTCTGTTACCCCAGACGGAATACAAACTACTACCCGCGTTCTATAAAATGGCCAACGCTTGGCACCTGCTTTTTCCAGAAAGTATTTCAACATAAGTTCTGTTGTCTGATAGTCAGCAATGACGCCATCACGCATAGGGCGTACAGCTACAATATTACCAGGTGTTCGACCGATCATTAACCTGGCTTCCTCTCCTACAGCTATTCGCTTATTGGTATTACGGTCAATAGCAATCACCGAAGGCTCATGTAACACAATTCCCTTGCCTTTGGCGTAAACCAAAACACTGGCTGTGCCCAAATCTATTCCTAAATCAATTCCAAAATCAATTCCAAACATTAGTAGAGATACCCCTTTCGTCATCTGTAGCTTGTCCATCTGAATATAAACTATAAACAAATAGCATAATCTCCCTCTCGGGAGATCCGCTATTTAAGTTAGTACTAAAATTATTCGTGATTAAATTGATAATCCCTTTTGTTTTTACAAGTTTTTTTAAATTCTCCATCTTAATCTTAATTTTACTAAAACCTAAGCCAATTAAGCTAGTTTTCCTGATATTTTTTTCGTGTCGCTTCTCCCCCTCGAATATGTCGTTCCGCTTTGTTAGTCTCAAGGATGTGCTTTACTTCCATAGATAACTTCTCATTGACCAAAGGTAATCGTTCTGTCACATCTTTATGAACCGTGCTTTTCGATACTCCAAAGACATCAGCCGTTTGCCGAACGGTTGCGCTCGATTCCAATATGTAAGTCCCAATATCGAGCACCCGTTTGCGTATATATTCTTGCACGCAGAGCCCTCCTTCGTCCACAAGTGTAGTACATTTATATGCGTGCTCCATAAAAAAAGACATCCGTAAAAGGATGTCCTCAGTTGGTAAATACTGTGATGTTTTCTTAGGCACTGACCTTTGCACTTCTTCTCCATGCCATACTTCGTAGTGAAGTTGAAGTTGAGGTTGATCGCTTTCGCCCTCAGCGGCAGTAAAGTGTCCGACCTGACCGAGCATCCTGAGCCTCTACTGTTGTTAAAGCTGAGAAAGACAAACTAAATACTATGTCACGGGAGACTATTTCAACTCATGTCTCTATCTTATATCGCTAAACCCACGTTCTTTGACTGAGTATCGAGATCCTGATAGTATAGGTTCATTTATACCTGTTTGACTTCGAATGTTTCTTCGCCAAAAATCTCTGGTAAACCCAAAATATCCAATACTTCAAAAACCTCTGGCAGAATATTATTTATCTTTATAGTAATTTCATTTTTCCTACACGCCCTGATTACGCTTGCAATACCACCCACACCAGTCGAGTCAACGAACCTAATGTTTTCGAAATCGCAGATAACTTTTTTTATCTCACCCAAATGATTAATGCTGTTCTGTAATAATTCAACTGTAGAAATATCAAGAACTCCACTCATTTGTAGAATCATTATATCGTTTTCCTTTTTTCTTTCAATTTCCAACGACATTTTTACCACTCCTTGCAAATCCTTTTTTCCCCAGGCAACTCATTCCTCAACCTTTAAAACTGCCAGAGTTATATCATCAGTCTGGTGATAGTCGCCCGTGAATTGTCCTAAATCTACAATCAAACGATCGATTATCTGAGAAGCGTCATACAGGGCATTACTGTTCAGTAATTCAGCTACCTTTTCAACTCCTAACTGTTTTTGGGCCGAATTCAAAGCTTCTATTAAGCCGTCAGTGTAAAAGAGCACTATGTCCCCTTTCTGTAACCGGACTCCACTAATTTGGTAGATCTTATTTTCCACACCACCAATATAAGCTCCCTTTAGTTGTAAAGGTTCAACTTTTTGAGTCTTGCTTCGAAATAACAGAGGCGGTAGGTGTCCGGCATTGGAAAATAAAAGTGTTTTGTTGTAAGGATCGTATAAAGCATAAAGTAATGTGACGAAAATACCTTGGCGTGATAAATCAGGAAAGAGCACTGAATTTACTTGACTTACAGCGATATGTGGTTGGGTATCGTCTTTAGCCGCTGTGCGCATCGCGACCTTGGTCATGGCCATCCATAAAGCAGCGGGAATGCCTTTACCCATCACATCACCAATTGCAATGCCAAGATGTTTACTATTAGTCAAAAATATATCCAAATAATCCCCGCCCACTTCATTAGCCGGAATCGTTCGAACTCCTAGAGAGATTCCTTGTAAAACAGGCAATTCTTTTGGCATCAAATCAAATTGAATGCGGCGGGCGGTTTCTAACTCTTTCACTATCCTTTTATGGTTAGCTTGAGAATATTGCTTATAGTTATAGAGTCCGTTTGTCAGTTCGCTGCCCACTTTTTGGACCAGGGACACAAAATTTTCTCTTTCCTGGTGTGTGCGTTTATTGCAATTATCCCAAATACAAAACACACCGATAAGCTCACTTTTGTTCTTTAAAGGGTAAGCAGTCACCCAAAGATCATTCCGTTTTGCCTCATGAAAATTCTCATCGTTATGAATATTATGCAAAACCAGGCCGTTTCCCTGTTCAAAGACTAAAGCCGCGGCTTGGTAATCTAAATTCGGCAAGGAATAACTTAGCTTTTCCCCAGCTTGAAAAAAGGCCAGTCTCTGCTGCCCTATCCCGCCTTGGTGAGTGGCTATCCAGATACTTGAACCTGTAACTCTTAACTCTTGACATAAGAGAGCAACTATTTGGTTAAATACTTCGTCATTATCCTGCTGAGCCTTAATAAGGAGGGAACAAACTCGATACAAAAGTTGAGTTTGCCTAAATTCATTAAACAATTACCTTAACCCTCCTCTATTACCCGGGTAATAAAGTAATTTGAACTGTAGACCAAATTAATTTCATAAGGAGGAGTTATCAGCTTGCCATCCCTGTCGATGAAAACTCTTACTTCCGGACGGGTGGGATGTTTCCTGGACGTTTGAATCACGACCGCCTTTTCCCCGGTATTAAGTAAGACAGTCGTACCCACAGGAAAGAGCGCAATAATATTCATAAAATGCTCGACAACCTCCGGATCAAGGAATATCCCTCGATTCGCCATGATGATCTCTAGTGCTTGAAAAGGCATGCAACGGGGGCGTCCGACGATACTCGTAGTCATTTTATCATAAATATCGGCCACTGTGACAATTCGGGCAAATTCACTGATTCCTTCTCCTTTTAACTGGCGGGGATAACCGGTACCATCATATCTTTCATGGTGTTGAAGGGCAACATGGGCAGCCGCTAGACTGAACTCTCTAATATTTTTTAAAATCTCAAAACCGGCAATTGTATGTCCTTGGAAAAGTTGCTCTTCCTCCTCATTTAAAGGATCAACTTTGTTAAGTAAGTGCTCGGGGAACTTACTTTTGCCGATGTCATGTAACAAAGCACCAGCTGCAAGCTTGCTCAACTTTGTGTGATCGTACCCCATAGCAATACCGGTAATAATCGAAAGAATTGCTACACTGACACTGTGACCATAAGTAAAATCATTGATAGCTCGAATGTCCAGAACATTAACCACAATATCTCTATTAGCCAATAGTTCATTGATGATGTTATCGACTACGTCATTCACCATTTGGATATCAAAACTACTGGAATTCAAATTAATATTACTCATTACTTCTTTGGTGACCTTTAGGGCCTCGAGCCTGGTTCTTTCTGACACCACATCATCGATTTCAATCTCGCCGACGGCATCATCGCGAATATATACCGAAGCTATGCCCAACTCTTTTAGCCGGTTGATAAATCTCGACGTTAATTCGACACCCGCTGCAAGTAAGGTCGTACCGTTTTCACCGTGAATCGTTCTGCCGATTTCCATTCCCTCTTCTAAGTTTTCGACGGATATTATACGCATATTCATAACCTCATTTTAGATTTATTTAAAACACTATCGATCATTATTTTGCATTATCTGGTAAACCTTACTTGCTGACAGGAAGAGGTTTGGTTCCTCATATTCGTTCAATATTCGTTCAATATTCGTTTGCATTTTCAACGATTAAATGTCCTTTACTTACTTGCGCCCGTAAGTATCTTTGGTGTTCTTGCACTACTTTTATATCCGTTGCATGACGGATCACAATGCCCGGATAAGCAATAGCTGCTTCCAAAACACAATTGTCCAGCAAACTGATATTAACCTCGCCATCCTTGTTTGAGCCCAATTCCATAACTTTAATTCCCTCCCGTGCGCTGAGGTGCCCACCCCTGACTACCCCACTGTTAATTACTATCTTTCCTTCGGCATGTAACTGAGAAATAATACTTGCTTTTCCGGTAATAATGATATCACCGTTTGCCTGTGCTACACTGTTTTGCAGATAACTAACGGCAATATTTGCTGCATTTACGACTAACCCATCTACAATATTTAGAGACTCCTGTAATTCTTGTATGAGTAATTCTATTTCATTTTGATGTTGTATGCGCAATGGTCCGAGATTACATAACTTTTGACTTAAGTGCTGAGTAATTTGCACAAGGTCAACTATAAGACCTTGATTTTCTTCCTTCAGAACAATTTCGATTAACTCATAAATCAAGGGTGGAATATCCCTGAATTTATAGTCAATTAATAACTTAACAAGTTGACCCTCACCGTTTTCCTTGAGGTCACCCGTAGTAAAAGCACGCTGGGCTTTTAGCAACTTCATGGCCGCAAGTAAATTCTCAAGCCGGTTTAATAACTGGGTAAGCATCTTATAAATCCATTTGTAGGGAACAGCCAAACCACCTGCTTGTAGTCGAGACGAAATGGCCTTTTTATTGACGACAATATCTCCATTGGCATACAAAGCAGCATGCAGGACATCGCCTAAAACCCGAATACTCCCACTTGCTTCGATTGAGAATCCGTCGTATACACTACCTTTTACAATAACATCGCCTTTAAATTTAATGTTTCCAACCGTGAGGTTCACATCACCCTCCACAATATAAACAGGACGTACAGATAAGTACTTTTTACTGTATCCCTCCAGCACAGGCTTACCACTTCTTGTTGCAATGGCGACTGTACCCTCATTAATGAGTTCGACTCCATCTTTAATTAATATGGGAACATCTTTCGGCATTCTCACTAATGCCGGATTTTCTGTAACATCGATTCCTGGCTTACCTGGGACAGGCGGTCTCTTAATGGCTACAATTTCTCCAAGAGAAACCGAATGGATTTTACCATTCCCATAGGGATTTCTTGCTGATACGCTCCAGTCTTCATCCTGGAAATTGTACATAATCGAAGCATCTACGCTTTCAACAGGAAAAAGACCGGTTGCGATTTCTACAGTAAATTCTCCAGCTGTGTCTTGAACTGCTTTCATTATAGCGTCTTTCTGAATTCCAAAAACCACACCCTTGTTTTGTAATGCCTCCATGACATCTTCATATTGAATCGGAGCTGGTTCTTCTTCTATTACACATCTCGCTATAACCTTAACTATCTGCATTGGCTTACAATCAATAAGAGCATACTTTTTTCCAAACGCTTTCTTAACTAATAAAAAAGCTTTCATTTTATCTTCTATTATACTAATTTCCAGATCCACTGAAGGTGCAGTATCAAGAGTTTTGATCTCAACAGTATCATGATCGTTAATAAAGGAAGGAGTTTCTATTTTCTTTCCGTTGAGATAAATTTCAACATTTTCTCCGGCCATGATCAAGGGGAACCTGCCTAATCCACGGGGTGGGGTAAAAAGTAACTCACCGTTTCTGATCTCAATGGAACCATCGAAAACGGAGTCAGGAATTACTTCTTTTTTTTCCTGTATCTCCCGGTATACCCTTGTACGTTGATGTTCTGATTTATCGCCAACAGTTTGTTTATTTTTTAAAGCCATGATTTAACCTCCGTCATATTTTATTACAAAAAACGCTAAATCATCCTTACTTTCTACGTTATCCATATGTCTGTTAACGTCTTCCAAGACCTTTTCCGCCAGCCCGCAAATATCAAGTTTCCTGCCATTATCACAATTTATTTCACCAGAAATGTAAATTGTTTAGCTCCATTTCCAGTTCTAATTGCATTATCTCGATTTGTTCCCTTAGTAACTTTTGAGCCAGTTTACGTTCTGTGATATTATGCTCTTCCTCTTATCACTTTCGATTGGATCAAATCTGTACAGTCTTACAGCAAAACATCCCTTGTGCAACCGGAAAGTGGTTTTGCGATCGAATATTTTTGTCGTCTGGATTCATGAATCCATAAGGTTCAGAAAATCCATAGCCAAAGAAGTTCCACGCTCAGATGTTGAAAGATATATCTTATCTGCAAACCTGTAAATAATACTAAACCCATAGCCCATGGAAACTTTGGTGGAAAACCCCTGCAGAAAAATCATATTGGGTAGTTTATCAAAGTCCATCCCCGGACCTTGATCAGCAACGCTGACCCGGACACCATGATCGAGCGCGCGAATTTGCATAATCCCGTACCCTGCATGTTTAATGACATTGGTTACCGTTTCGGAAATACTTAGGACAATATGAGCCAAATGTTGCTGAGAACACCCCCGTTTTTCCAGATAAGCCGCAATCAATTCCCGGGCGGCATTCACATCTGTCACGGCGGCGATTATGACTTCCTCTTGAAACACTCCTTCACGTTTTAAAAGCTCAAACTCTTCCTCATTCAATAAATTAAACTTTCCTTGAGTTACCGCGTAAATGACATCGCGGTAGACATGGAAAATCTTTTCCCTTTGCATCCTGGTATTTTGCAGGTCCCGTTCAATCATCTGCTGATAATTCGTCATCATGTCATTTGCTGCGTTTAGGGTATCCCCTAGGATTTCGAACTCATCTCCGGTTTTAATATAGATCCTGTGCTCGTAGTTTCCCATCCTAATTCTGTTTACTCCTGCCGTCATTTGTTCAAGCGGCTGGGTAAAACTTTTAACCCGCTTACTGGTTGTGTAAAATGTTAAGCCCAGAGAAAAAACAAAAATGGCCAGCGCCCAGAGTGCCAGTTTTCGTTCCTGGTGAAAAATATTTTCAGCAGCAATATGAAGGCCAACAATGCCTACGGTTTGACCGTTGCTATTTTTGATTGGCGCATAACCGCACAAACCAGCACCCCACTGGCCGATCATTAATCTTTTATCGGCAATTCCATCAGCATAGGCATAGGCCTGTTTTATAGCGTCTTGTCCGGTTGCATCGTAAACATCGCCGATATGAAAAGGTGCCTTCGTTTTCGCATCAACGATAAATTCCCACTTTTCCCCCTCGCCTAACATGCGCATCGTATAAATATCCGTTATATCCGGGTTTACTTTTTGGATATCTTGGAGAACTTTCTGAATCTCCCGGTATTCCGCACAATTCTCGTCCGCCCTGGTCCGTAACCGGTCATGGGCCTGACCGTCAATTAGAATAGCAGCAGTTGAGGCTAAGCTGGTAACTCTTAGCTCATAGCGATTCTTTAATTCAAAGTAAAAGACATAAAAATACGTACCGAGAGTCACCAACAAAATAAGGGTAAGCGAAAAGACTGAGCTTAACATCATCTTTCGTCGCAAAGTCCCGTTCACTAGCGGTTTCCCCAAAGAAAACATACTCGCTGACCCCTTTCTCTTCCCCAAATACCGTCAGCCCTAAATACATACCCTTCCCAATCCTACTTTCCCGCAGATAACGGCTGGGCCTCTATTGGAACAAATCTCCTCATACTTTCTCTTTAACAATCAAGTTAGTCAAGCCTTTCGGGTATTCAAACACTTCACTACCGCAAATTTCCGGTACGCTTAAAATAGCCAAAATTTCGTATATGGAAATCGGGATATTCTTTATAAATACGTTAATTTTCATTTTGCGAAACGCTTGTACCGAGTCAATAATACCGGCTATACCTGTCGAATCGACAAATCTAACTCCTCCGAGATCAATGTCTAATTTGTCCAAGCCCTGGAAATATTCCAAGCTTAATCGAAGAGCCTCAACGGTAGAAATATCTAAAACCCCGGATAAACTTAACAGGCCTTTGCCATCGATAATCTTTCTTTCTATTTTTAATAACACTGTAAGACCTCCACTCCAATTAAACAAATCAAACCCCGTTCATCCTCATATCTTGGGTAAGATGAGCTGAGCTAAAATCAATGGCACTTACCGAAAGACTTAAATCGTGGAGCAAATCCACGATTTTTTCCTTTTTCACGGGATGACCTTCCCAGTCTGAGATTATCCGTACAACCGGGCGTGTGGGAAGACCAAGGGGAATAGCAATCACAGTGCCTGTTTCTCCCGTATTAAGAGTGACTCGGGAATTTTCGGGATATAGGATTAAGCTACTTCGGAAAGCTTTAACGACATCTGAAGAGAAATTAATATTGACTCTAGACAAAATCATTTCTAACGCATGATAGGGGGGAAGCCCCTTCCGGTAGGGACGATCTGCCGTTAACGCATCAAAGACATCCGCCATTGCGACAATTTGAGCACCGTGATAAATCGCTTCTCCGCTCAAACAGTCTGGATATCCTTGTCCATTCCAACGTTCATGATGTTGCCGGACTATTTTTAAAACTTCCTCTGATGGAATTACAGACCTTAGCATTTGTTCGCCGAGGCCCGGATGTTGTTTGATAATCTCAAATTCCCTGGCTGTTAAACCAGATGGTTTATCGAGTATTTCACAGGGAATCATTAGCTTTCCCCAATCGTGAAGAAGGGCACCAAGGGCCAAGTTATTGAGCATCAACGGCCCATAACCCATTTGTAAGCCAACGATTGTAGCCAGTAAAGCAACATTAACAGAATGGACATAGCTATAATCATATGACTCTAATTCGCTAAGGTCAACGGGCAATCCGGAGTTTTCCTTCGATTTACGAATTAACTTTGCCACAATTGTCGTTGCAGTATGTAAATAATCCTGGCGTATAAAATTAGGTTCGTAATAAACACGTTTCAATGAATTTAAATGGTGTTGATGCCCTGTGGACAACAGTGTGTCGGAATGGTTCTTATTGATCCATTCATAAGTAACTACATAAACTTCCCGCATTTGATCGCGCTCTATAATGTCCTTCGTCACGGTTTTACCCTTTTCTAAAAGCAAACACCCTTGGGCATCGAACAAATCCAATTCCATAGGCTCTCCCAGGGAAAGACGATTGACAGATAATGGCCGTATATTAAGTTTCCAGAAAAACCACCCCCAAAAATATAAACGCCACTCCTAAAAGGAATGGCGACATAAACCCTGTTCGGAAACCCGGCGATCATCACCCTTACGTGGAAGACCCGTAGCTTTGCGTCCCTAACTTTCGTTAGGTTTGCCTTTGTCGCAGCCCTGTAAGATGCAGTTTTCCGTGTACATTAATTATCATAATTATGGTTATATATCGCAAAAGCCAATACGGCCTGGATATACCTTACTAAGCCCAGATGTAGTCACATATTTATTTTTCATCGCATGTTATTCCTCTGCAATTTACCCATATGCACCCTCTTAGGTAGATTAAATTGATTCCATATATATAAATACTTGTACAACCAAAATATGTATGTAAAATAATATTCGAATATGTTCATGGGCTTTTTCTAAAAAAGAAAAAAGCAACTTATTGATAGCTGCTCCATACATAAATTTATTTTGCAGCTAGGCTATCATATTCCGGTAAGGAAATTAGACCCTTTGGCTTTGCGTCTCGCACTTTCGTGCGGTTTGCCCTAGTTTTGAGAAATTTACTTTGTAGTAATTAGTCCTATGATGAAATGGGACTAATTACTTTATTTTAATATACCATTAGAACTATTGTTTTTCAATACATTTTTGGTTTATCGACAAAAATCTACTCAACCTGGAAAAAACAAAAATCAGAGCGTTAAAATACTACGTTCTGGCAGTACAAGTTCATTATATACTTGTTCACTGACTCCCATTGGGCCGAGCGCAATCGAAACAAATCCCACGTTATATATTGGCAATAATAAGACTCTATTAAAATATGAAAAATAAAACATCAGCCGTTTGCCTGACGGTTGCGCTCGATTCCAATATGTAAGTTCCAATATCGAGCACCCGTTTGCGTATATATTCTTGCACGCAGAGCCCTCCTTCGTCCACAAGTGTAGTACATTTATATGCGTGCTCCATAAAAAAAGACATCCGTAAAAGGATGTCCTCAGTTGGTAAATACTGTGTAGTTATTTAGAGTTGTCTCCCCTCCATACTTTAAACGAATGGGAACGAATTCATTATTATATCTCCTTTTGTTTACCCTGCTCCAACTTGATAATCTGGTCTCCAAGGATTTCTGCTTCTTGAACATCGTGTGTCACTAAAATAAAGGGAATCTGCCATTGGGCTTGGAACCTAAGCAACTCTTGTTGGAGTGTACTCCGCGTATCCTGGTCAAGTGCAGAAAGAGGTTCATCAAGCAACAAAAGTTCGGGCTCGGTCATTAGCGCACGTGCGAGAGCGACTCTTTGTTTTTCCCCCCCCGAAATCTGCTTCGGATAACGGTTGCGCAGATGTTCGATCTTGAGCATCTCTAAGACATTAGAAATGGAAAGAACTTTGTTAGGGTTACTCCCTTTCGAGGGCTTCCCGTACATCACATTCTTCTCAACGGTCATGTGCGGAAAGAGAGCATAGTCCTGAAATACATATCCTATGCGTCGATTTCTAATCGGAATATTTAAACAATTCGCAGAGGAGAAGACGGTCTTGCCATGGATATTAATTTCCCCCCAAGAAGGGGTCTGAAGACCTGCTAAGCACTGCAGGATTGTCGTCTTGCCAGCACCAGAAGGACCCACAAGAGCAAGAATACCATTCCTCACGGAGATATTTACTTCAAGCTCAAAGGTTGGTAATTTTTTTTTAAAATGCGCCTTAAGCATTAAGTAGTACCCCCTTCCGGATTCCGATCGCGTTGAGATCGTTTCCCCCACCGATTCAGTCCATAAATTACCAGAAAACTAAATGCCGTCATAATGATAACCAAGATGCTTGCTTGCCCTGTATCGCCCGCTTCATTGGCAAAGTATATGGCAATAGGCATAGTTTGAGTCTTGCCTGGAATATTTCCAGCAATCATCAACGTTGCTCCAAATTCCCCTAAAGACCGGGCGAAGGCTAAGACTAAACCCGCAATAATGCCATTCCAAGCTAATGGAAGGGTTATAGTGAAGAACACCCTTAGTTCTCTAGCCCCCAATGTACGTGCAGCCTTCTCAAGATTTTGATCAACACTCTCAATCGCGGCCTTTACAGCTTGATACATCAAGGGAAAGGAAACGACAGCAGCTGCTATTACTGCTCCCGCTAAAGTAAAGACAATTCTAGTATGGAACCATTGTTCGAATAACTTACCTAAAGGGCCGTTCTTGCCAAAAACATAAAGCAACATGAAGCCAATAACCGAAGGAGGAAGTACTAAGGGTAAAGTAATAATCGATTCGACAACATCTTTACCCCAGAATTCTCGCTTAGCCATAAGGCCAGCTATTGGTATCGAAGAACAAGTCACAATAATAACGGCGGCAAAGGCAACTTTTAGAGATAAAATAATTGGAATATAGCTGAATTCCATAGGACTCCCCCAGAATCTTGTTTATTTTGCTAAGGTCTTAAACCCATATTTTACAAAGACTTGTTGGGCTTCCGAGCTTTGTAAGTACTTTAGAAAGTCCTCTGCAGCTTGTTTATTTTTAGTAGACGATATGACCGCTGCAGGGTAAGAAATTGGCTTATGACTGCTTGCTGGAACTACAGTTACGACTTTAACTTTTGTCGACCCTTGAGCATCAGATTGGTATACAAACCCTGCCGCCACATTACCTGTTTCTACATAATTCAGGACCTGGGTCACATCCTTAGCCATCACGAACTTAGTGTGTAATGAATCCCAAAGCTTGAGATTTGTTAAGGATTCTTGCGCATATTTTCCAGCTGGTACGGACTCGGGGGTCCCAATACCAATCCCATCAACGCTCGATTTGCTCAGATCTTCTAGGGTCTTAACGTCGCTATTATCCTTCATCGTAACTAAAACTAATTCATTGCCCACCAAGTCAACTTTACTCTCTTTAACTAACAAGTTCTTTTGTTCTAAGGCATCCATCTGTGACTTTCCTGCAGAAATAAAAAGATCAACGGGTGCACCCTGTTCGATTTGTTGTTGAAGAGTACCTGACGCTCCAAAAACTATGGTAAGTTTAACGTCAGGTTTTTTCAGTGCATAAACTTTTTGGAGATTGGTCAATGAATCCTGCAGGCTAGCTGCAGCTGATACCATAATTTCTGTCGGTATAACCTGTGTGACGTTTGATGATGGTTGAGTATTCCCTCCACTACAACCCGTCACAGATAGAATTAACAGAAAACTAAACATCAATACCCATGAAACCTTTTTCACTTGAAGTCCCCCTCACTCGCAAAATTAATAATTATAGTTAACTTCAGTCATGTTTGTTTACGTTAGATTATGTTTAAGATTTAATAGATTTAACATTATGTATCCTAACTAAAACTAACAAAACTCAACTACATTGTCATTATACGATATGATATAATAATTTTGCAATACAATTTTAGTGTGTTTATTATATTCATGAAACTATTCAGAAGGGACAGGTGCGTTTCCTATGTCCAATGATGTTTCTTATACGCCCGAAGAAGTCGCTAAAATCCTTAGGATTTCTAAGTTCACAGTTTATGAGCTAATAAAGCGAGGAGAGCTAACGGCTTACCATATTGGTCGCAAAGTCCGAGTTGAAGGTGCTGATATCGAGACTTATAAACGAAAATCTAAGGGCCTTAATCCTCTGGAATCCCCCGTAACACCCCCATCAGATTTGCCTACCCCGAACGAGCGCTCAAATCATTGTTTTAAATCTGATGAAAGCTTAGTCATCTGCGGTCAAGATATTGTCTTGGACATCTTAACACGTTATTTGGAAAAACAATTTCCGCAGGTTCACTTCTTACGCCGTTATATTGGAAGCATCGACGGGCTCATGGCCCTCTATCGCGGCCTTGCGAACGTTGTTACTGCGCACTTATGGGACAGTGATACCAACGAATATAATACCCCCTATGTTCGAAGGCTTTTACCTGGTCACCCTACTTGTATTATTAACTTGGTTTATCGAATGGAAGGTTTCTATGTTGCCAAAGGAAACCCCAAGCATATAACCACTTGGAGTGACCTAACCAAACGAGATGTTCGTTTTATTAACCGCGAAAGAGGGTCCGGTGCAAGAGTGTTGTTAGATGAAAAACTAAGACTCTCTGGAATTAATCACAAAGATATTCTTGGCTATGGTGATGAAGAAATGACCCACCTTGCCATAGCAAGCAAAGTTGCGCGTGGGGAGGCAGACGTTGGTTTAGGGATTGAAAAGGTAGCTATGCAATTTATCAATCTCGATTTTATTCCTCTGCATAAGGAACGTTATGATTTGGTGATACGACAGGAAGATCGAGAGAGACCACATTTTCAGGCTTTAATGAGTATCTTGCAATCCCCTGCTTTTCGAACCGAAGTGTTGGGAATTGGTGGCTACGACGTATCCCAGATGGGACAGATTATTGCTGAACTATAATCTTCTTATTCATTCATGTTCGTGATGAAACCCTCGTAATTTGGGGTTCAATGTACCCATTTTCATGTTGTACGTTTTAGGAATTGAATAGTTTGCAAGTGTATAAAGAAAACTTGGCTGGCGCCAAGCCTTGGCGAAGGCGGCCGCCTTAGTTGCCCTTATGCTTCCAGAAAGTATATAACGAAGTTATACTTTCTGACTAGTATTAGAAAGGGGTCTAACCGGTTGTTGGTTAGACCCCTTTCTAAATATTTTATTAATAATCCTTTATAATTCAAGAAAACCATGATCACGTAACCAAGATTGGGTACAATCAACTAATTCTTTAGCTGCAGGAGATAGGTCTTTCAAAGAAAGGGCGGCAATTCCTATGATACGATAATTAGGTTTCTCCAAATCGACCACGTGAACGGTTTCGGGTACATTGACCAAAATTAGTTCAGGAAGAATACTGATTCCTAATCCCATTTTCACCATTTCTAAGATGGTCTGTTCTTCCATCAATTCATATTGGATCTGAAGTTTCACTTTGCTTTCATTTAAACTGCGTTTAATATTGTCATCATGTCCCCATTGCGGCATAATAAACGATTGATTTTCGAGTTGACTGAAGGAGATGACTTTTTGATGTCGCAGAGGGTGCTCAGGGGGCAAGATAGCAACCAGTTTGTCTTTTTTTAAAGGAATAACTTCAAATGATCTCGAAGTGGGCAATGACAAAAAGCCAAAGTCAACAGTGCCATTTGATATCCAGTCGTTCATTTCATCATAGCACCCTAGGTATGTTTTAACTTCAATTAGAGGATGCGTTTTATGAAACTGAGATAGAATTCCAGGAAGCCATTGCATAGAAACGCTGGATAAAGTTCCCAACCGAACAGTACCAGTGTTTACGCCTCTAATAGCGGCTGCTTCTTGCCGTAAAAGCTCCTCTTGCTGCAAAATTATTTGTACATGTTTAAGAATTCGTTCTCCATTACTAGTCAAGGTTACACCTGAACGATCTCTTTTGAGTAAAATAAACCCCAATTCAGCTTCGAGAGTGGAAACTGCATAGCTTACGCCTGACTGTGTCATATTGAGCTTTTCAGCCGTTTTAGTTAGGCTACCAACTTCAACAATCGTGTTAAAGATCCCGAATTTTGTAAGCGTCAAGTTAAGCACCTCTCGTACAAAAGTATTCAAAGGACAATATCTATCTCATATGTTTTTGCGTCAATCCCAAATAAGATTAATTCTATGTGTGTTTTGTAGGGTTGTCAATGAGTGCATCAGGAACCTCAAGCGATTGTCCTGCCCCTAATTCGAAAAATGTGAAGCAATGTATATAATGACGAGCTGCCGTGGATCAGGAACAAATGATAAAGCTGGTAGCTCAATCAACTTATATCGATGGATGAACCAACGTACAATTAAAGAGACATTGGTTCCTCGTACTACAGTTAACTATCCTTATATGGTAGAGGAGTGACCTTAATATCCTCTCCAACGACAAAAAAGGCTCTATAAATAGGACATCTATAAAGGATGTCCTATTTTGGTAAATACTGTGATGTAGGGACAATTCATATATCCCATAACTATATCCCTTGAATTTCATTCCCATGCCATAGTTCGTAATGAAGTTGTGGTTGATCACTGACCCCCTCCGCACCCGGATAAATCCCTACTTGGGCTAGTGCCTCTTGCGTTTCTATCGTATCTCCTACTTTTACTCGAAGGTTATCAAGTCCGCCGTACGTAACTGTCCAACCTTCACCACAGTCTAAAGTCACTTTTTGGCCTAGCATTAGATCCAAGCCAGAAAAGGTGACTTTTCCGCCTTGGCTTGCTCGGATCACGGCTCCTTCCGCTACTGCGTAATCAGTCCCTGCATGAAAGAGATAACTTCCTAAGGAAACTGAGTAATAATTACCTGACTTCCGCAGAGGATTCCCAGATACAGGGCATGGAAAATCCTTTAGTTCGTGATGTTTCTCCATGGAATTATCTTTCCCGAGTACGATCATGATTCCATCTCGTATTACTTGGTCTTTTTTGATGCTTATTGAGTTGTCTTTCATTTGGAGTTGTGAAATTATTTTTGAACCATCGATCCTTGTATCCCCAACTGCACGTTCTGATCCTACCAAAACGGTTTGGGTTGCCTCATTGGCTATTTGCGCTCTATTTTGGGAAGATTCTGTCAGTGTAACTCGATATCCTATGTAGATAATTAGACTCCCCATTAGTATGAAAAAGCTCCAAGCCAAAAACCAGCTTGTAGATACTTTGCCACGCTTCATTCGACTCACCTCTATTCTAGCCTTGCCGAATGACTTTTTTTTTAAACAGTTCCAAACTAAATATCTATCGTCTCTTCACTAGTTTATTCCATATACCCTAGCTTCATCAGCTTTGTCCCTGGATAATAATGAGCCAGTATCCCCTCTACATTCTGATCCTTTTTAGCTAAATCATTGGCTCCCCATTGTGACATCCCTACTGCATGTCCATTGCCATAGGTTGTAATGGTAAGGCGATCCGGTTGAATAACCCATTCTAAATCTGTTGAGGCAAGGCCTAGTAAGGTACGAAGTTGGGTAGTTTGGTATACTTTCCCCAACACTCGTACCCTCTTAGCTCTTCCGACCGCCGTTCGATTTATAACTTGGAAATCTCCTGAAGTTAAAGCCCGCGGTGAATCTTTAATTGCTAGTTTCTTAAAAAGTTCTTGAGATGTCCAAGTCATTGTTTTAACATAACGTTGTGGATTTTCTTCACCTGAACTTACATTTTGCAAATATTCTCGGGCTGAACTCCATACTTCTTCCGCTCGCTCGGTGGGCTTTCTTCCGCTACTACTATGGTAAAGAGCATCAATGTAATCCCCTTTTGAAACCAGAACCATTCCGCGCGTAGCACTCACACCCTTTTGCAATTTACTGTGATACCGCCAGTAGTTAAGCCATCCCCACTTATTTTTCATTTCAGAATCGGATAACCAAGCCTGTGTAAGTACCGTGGTATCAACGTCATATTTAACATCAATTGATTTGCTTTGGCTTAACCTTTTGGCAGCATAGGTTCGGGCCGCAATAGCTTGCGCTTTTAGTGCTTCAATCTCAAATTCAGCAGGCATTTCCGCCGCGACCACTCCTACCAGATACTCCTCAAGGGGGAGTGTAACAACCTCTCCATTAGACATTAAAACACGTATTAGCACATCATTCGTTATTTCATCTTTTTGCCAGCGTATAACGCTCCAGGGTATTACAAAAATAATACACAGTGATAATCCAATCAGCCACGCCCATTCTTTTTTCATAATTACCCTCCTGCGGTACAAGCGTTTACTTGAATCTATGCAGAAGGTATTTAGAATATGGCAGACATAAAATACTAAAAGGGCAGTCTTAAAATAGAAATGTCACTTTCTATTTGAGACTGCCCTTATCTTTTTGAAAATATGTTTTGTTAAGACACTTCCGCCTCTTCCTCACGTATAATATTGGCTCCCAAGCGCGAAAGTTTTTCTTCTACTTTCTCGTAGCCCCGATCAATGTGATGAATCCCTCGAATACTTGTTGACCCTTCAGCAGTTAAGGCTGCTAGGATTAATGCCGCTCCGGCCCGTAAATCAGTTGCAGTTACTGGTGCCGCATTGATGCGCTGAACCCCTTGAACTATCGCACTCCGACCCTCAATCTTAATATCCGCCCCCATCCGTTTTAACTCATCGACATGCATAAATCGGTTTTCAAAAACAGTTTCCGTAATTAATCCTGTACCCCTTGCTCGAGTCAAGAACGCCATAAACGGAGCCTGAAGATCTGTGGGAAAACCGGGGTGAACCTGTGTTTTGATATCCACAGAATTATAGACTCCATCTCCACATATGCGTATACTGTCTCCTTCTTCCACCAGACGGATTCCCGCTTCCTCCAGTTTGGCGATTAAGGGCTTAAGATGATCCGAAATCACATTTTGGACTAGGACGTCACCCCCAGTAGCCGCCGCTATGAGTAGATAACTTCCTGCCTCAATGCGATCCGGTATCACGGTATGAGTAGTACCATGAAACTCACGGACTCCCTCAATATGAATAATACTAGTACCTGCACCACGGACTTTTCCACCCATCTCGTTTAAAAA
>NZ_JYNH01000056.1 GCF_000960765.1 Desulfosporosinus sp. I2
GGTATCATACATAACAACCACGCCTCATTCTTCAAATGGATTTTCTCTCCAAATGTACTCACAAAAAGTAGGCAGCCGCATTAATAGACAACTGCCCAAGAAAAATCTTTAATGTTAAGAGCAATTCCCCTGCCCCCAGCCATAATGATGACCATTACCACCATTTCCAGTATCATTTTGATTACCATTTCCAGTACCATTATCATTATGATTACCTTGACCATTACCGTGACCATAACTGTCTTCCGTCAACAATACATCCAGCCTTTTCAATAGCGGCTCGTGCCATGCTTTTTTCTCCAAAAATCACCTCCTTCCTAAAGCCATATTTATCACACCGATGTGACCTACTGAAAATGATCCGCGATCATCGGTAGGATACGGATTAAATGGCCTATTATGTATTATAATCGATAAACTTGGCAACTACGGTAAACTCCTTATTGCCACATACCCCAGTCACTATATCGTCGCCACTTCGAAGCCATGCATGGGCAATCAGGCTCTCTTCTTGTGTTTTTGCTACCCCGAGATAGAGGGTATTTTCTATCCGCCTCTGTCGAAGAAATAGTTTCCCTGTGATGGCTTGTACCAGACATTTGCTCTCCCACGGCGTATAGCGGCTCATCAGGTCAATAGCCCAACTAATTCGTCTCTTAAAGCCGTCGGTATTTTCTGTATTGTAAGGCTTTGCCATATGTTTATCTAAACAGGCTGAGAGATAACGAAACGGTATAATTAATAACGCTAATCGTACAAAACCCAAAAGCATAAATGTACTTAACAGTAGTATTCGTTCAGACCATGGAAGTCTAAAATATTTCAAAATCTTAAGCAATCTTGATCAGGCCTTCATCATATAACTGGTTCATTAACTCCAACGTATTCGCCTGGCACTTAGAGCGCTCTACATCATACTCTTCCATTAAAATGTCTATCACTTGTGAAATCTGCCGCGGTGTAGCAATTAACTCCCATATCCTACTCCCGACATCATCAAGCCCATAGTACATTCCACTTTTGATCCGCATCATCACAGTTTCTCCGTCCATATCAGCAGCAACTACATCTGTTGCTTGCACTACTGAGAAATTTTCATTAATTGTCTGTTGCTTCACGGCCTGAGCCTCCTAGCTTATCCTATATTACTATTAATTCGTTTCACTTATTCCAAACAGTTCTGAATGATGCCGCTCCAGAATGTCTACTTGTTGATCCAATGACGGTACACCATTAGGTCGCGTTAAACGAAATACCGGAATGCACTTTGCCATAGCTACACACTTTTTAAAATGCTCAAATTTTAACCCCAGTCCTTCAAGAAACCCTGACCGATAGGTATGATTCATGATTGTAGCAACTTTTTCCGCGCCTATTACTGGAATAATCGATAGATTATCTGGTTGTACATTAATTTCATAGATGGCGTTAAGCAGCATCGGGTGTCCCCAAAAACCCGCAGGTACCGGAACAGCATATTTATCCATATCATTATAAAGCCTCTGGAGCGGAGTTGTGTCAATTCCTAACATAGACGCACTATCCTGCCATAATTTCTGCTGGGGGTACCCGGACGCTACCCATGGCAATCCGTTTTTGTCAAATTTCACTGCCGAGATATCATCCGCCAGAAGGGCGTGACCATTTTTACGCAGCGCTGCTGCCACGGTCGACTTACCTGCCCCTGACACTCCGACAAATATTATACAGCATCCTTCTATTACCACAGTACTGCCATGAATTGGGAGAATTCCCCGTTGCATCAGTAGGACTCCCATTACAGTCCCCAAGAGATATAATCGTACCTCGCGTAAGTCCCGATTGAAGAGTTGTACAACAACTTGTTCACCATTCGTCACATAATAACTGGCAACTCCATCTACTCTGAACAAAAACTTGCTTTCTGCAATTTGATAATAATCATTCTTTTCATGTGGAGAATGAATTTCACTGGGTACAATTCCAAATAATATTTTAACGTCAGCACTTCCCCCGGTGCAAGTATGTAATTCGGGGAGTACAATATCTGACTCAAATTGAATACCAAACGCTGAATAGTTGTATCTCTTCCCCATACTAACGCTGTTATGTTGAAACATATGTCCGAACCTACCTCCAGCATCTTCTGCCTACTAAGAACAGACTTGTATTTGAAGATGATTTGGGGCTATCTCACTCGACTGTCCAAATGCGTTTCTTTCGAAGTATATATTCTCCGTTAATTTACAATTTTCCTTTTAATTTTGAAAAAAAATGGAAAAATAAAAGTCGATCATTTGCCTGATTAATATTAGCCTAGACATTTGCCAACCACTGTGGATAGTATCATATTTGGTATTTCCGGCTATTTCCTTTCTGTGAAGAGCGTAATACCCATATCTTAGCTATATCGCTCAGGTCCTCATAAATTTCTTTTGCCTTTCTTACTAAAATCAAGCCTCCTAACTATAGGATTTTACGTTGATTGTTATTTCCTTGGTACTGATAAGTCTACAACACAGTATAAAATAAACAGTATGACTTCTTTGTATATGATGAAGTCATACTGTTTCCTTAGTATAGATTAGAAATCAGGATAAGCGGCTTTTGTACGCTTACCATCTTAAGGTAGTCCTCATAAGACTTCACCGAGTTTTAGAGGCTTCGACGCAAGGCGTTACCCCATCATTCGACTTTTCAAGATGTTAGTTCTATCAGTATTAATACTGATGTCTAGGTTTTTATCGGCCAAAGAAACGTGTCGCACTACAAGTCCTCTTGGGAGGAAAAGGAAGTTCTTTGAGGATTAACTCCCGAGACCTTTTCCTCCCCAAGCATTGGTATCCTTTGAAGTGAGCGAATCCATAATATCCCCAACCTATTTGCTTTATCCATATGTAGCATCATTATATTAGCTAACTTTATTGTTTTCTAAAACCAGGTCATCAATCCCTTTCCATTTTTTCGATATATAAAAACAAGTTTGCTTTGCATTTTTAAAAGTATTATTTCTTATGAACACAGAAGATGTTTGAGCAGTATTGCCATCCCAAAAACAAATCTGTCTTCCTGTAGGATTTGGTCTTTGATTATGCCCCCAACCACTGCCTGCATTGCTACAAATATTGTTTTCGAACACAATATTATTTGTTTTCGCCATCCTTACTATAGTTAAAATACTCAAATGAATATTCGGCATTCCATATAATATTATTCCTATACGAAATATTATACTGTTTAATTGCGACTCCATTACCCTGATTTGTCAATGCCGCATCGAAAATTTCCCCTATATTACATTTTTCTACAATATTATCATGAGTATTATTCCAGAATTCAATACCATTTCCATATCGATTTCCCTTTCCCTTTACCAGTTCTCCGCCACCTATATAATTTATATCACAATTACTAACCCATATATGATGAGTATTCCCGCCTCCTATACCATGGGCCCCACCATATTTTAACGCCAATCCATCATATTTAATGTAGGATTTATCAGTTTCATCAATAATGTTTTTTGTTATTGCACACTCAATACTATTATACAATTCAGCAGGATTTTTTGATGAATAGATTTTTACCGTATCGTTTTCCTTATCATACCAAAAATAATTTTGTTCCTTAAGTTCATTTTCATTAAAAACCTTAATTCCAACTTCTTTACCTTGATCAAAAATTATATTTCCCACATCACGATTAATGCCAGATTCCTTTATCTCGTTATAGCTAATAGAATTTATATAAAGTGTTGTATCAGCAGGAATACTGTTCCCTAAACCAATTGTGATCCTTGCATTTTCATCCTCAGCGTTCGCCTGGAATGAAACAGAATAATCCTTCCACTCTGTCGTTATATCCGGCGACCCATTGCTAACTCGTGCGTAATTCGTCCATGGGCTAGTACTTTTCATCAACTTAATAGGTGGTATTTTAAAACTTTTAGTACTTTTAGCGCTGAAAACAATATTATAACTATGATCTCTTTTTATGTTTAATCCATTTAGTAATATAATTTGTATATCACTTGTTTTATTTCCAGGATTATTGCATTTTAATGCATATGAAGTATTTTGTCCATCTTCAATAACTTCCGAACTCACATCAGAACTACCCTCATTCCACAATCTTATTTTAGCAGGTGATATATCTATTTTAGCAGACGAAATATCCATATTTGACACTGAATCGACTGATTGAAGGATCCAAATATTATTACCCTCATATTTCCAGTTATCTTTATTACTTCTATTGACTGAACCTAGCAATAAAGGTTTATCTCCTACACCATATGATGTATACGTGATATATCCGTTCTCATTACCACTTGCAGGTCTCAATTGTTCTCTCCATGCATCTCCACTTTTAAAATGTATGACATCACCTGCAACAAACGCAGTTGAGTTAACTTTTTCAACCGTCTGCCATGGAGAATCTTCAGACATGCCTGAATTACTATTAACACCTGAATTACTTACATAATAATCTTGTGCAAATAAACAAGTTGGATTTACAAATATTGAAATGAATACAATTGAAATGAATAATAAAATGGATTTTTTCATAATAAAAAAACTCCTTTCGGTGGCTGGCTGCCATTTCACAGGCCCTTTAGCTTTGCGTCCCTGCCTTTCGGCAAGTTTGCCTTTATCGTTTAAGTTTTTTCTAGCTACATTATGGTTTTCTTCACAAGCTTTTAATTTTGGGGAAATAAAAAACCTTATTTTCGGTAGCTGGCTGCCATTTTACAGGCCCTTTAGCTTTGCGTCCTTGCCTTTCGACAAGTTTGCCATTATCGGTAAAAAGTTTTCCCATGAATAATATTAAGTTAAAGAAATACAATAATTTTCTTTTCACTTATTTTATAAATGTACCCCCTCGATCTATAAATGTCAACATATTTTTTCTATTTGAAATGCTATTGCTATTAATAGAATGATTCCACTGCATAAACCCCCTGATTTTTTAGTCTGAAAGCAGGAATTCTGGCGAAGCTCTACTGAGATGCCCAACGCCACAACTAGGACAGATTGAAGGCAGTCCGCTATACGGATCTCAGTTCAGAGTTAGATGAGGGCTATTGTACGCTTACTATTATACTCGACTACTATCAGTGAGGTCGAACTAGTAGAGTACCGATATTAAACATCGTCAGTAACACGTCCATTCCAATCAAGAAGAGTCCCTTATCCTTAGAAATCAGAATAAGGACTATACGCTTACGTCGTGAACCGTTACGCCAAGCATAACTTCGATAAGGACCACTCTTGAGGCGGTTATATCTTCACTTACTATCCAAGTGAAATTCAATCCAAGATGTAACTAAATCTAGAGCAACCTTGTTATGTCCTCCACGAGGAACTATTATGTCCGCATATTTCTTCGATGGCTCAACAAAAATTTCGTGCATGAGTTTCACAGTAGAAAGGTATTGGTCGTGAACGGATTCAAGCGTTCTACTTCGTTCATTAATATCTCTGATCGCCCTCCGCAAAACGCGTACATCTGAATCTGCATCTACAAAAAGCTTCAAATCAAAAACAGTTCGAAGATCACTGTCGGCTAGTAATGTGATCCCTTCAACTATAACGATTGGTTTAGGGTAGGCAGTTAGTTTTTCGTTTCTTCGGCAATGGGTATTAAAGTCATATTGGGGGATTTGGATATGTGACCCATCTCGAAGTTGCATCAGGTGATTAAATAACATGTAACTGTCTAGTGACTCAGGGTGATCAAAATTGATTTTTTCTCTCTCATCTAGGGTTAAATGAGACCTATCAATGTAATAAGAGTCCTGAGGAATTAATAGTACCTTTGAATCGCCAAAGGCATCGACAATGGCGTTGGCAAAGGTAGTTTTGCCAGACCCCGTTCCACCTGCAATTCCGATAAAGAGCATACGCCCACCTCCCTTGTCAGTTTCTAATTGAATTTTCAAAAATATCGATTTCCCTTCAAGGATATCCCCCTAAAATCGTTCTTATGTAAATCAATCATGTCACTTCTTGAATGAATAGTAATGATAATATAATGCCTCAGTAATATTCTCTTTTTGGTGGCAGAATAATACCATAAGATGAGCATAAGTTCATTGCCACAGTTTCTGAGAATATACTTGCGAACTTTGTTCCTTTATTGCCAGTACTAACCCTGCATAATTCCGCCAAGACGAAGGAATTGTGGTCAATCACCTTTGTTGAATCTTGTGGGGGACAGTCCCTGTCAACGAGGCAAGCAGAGTTCGAGCAAAATTTCCAGAATTTATTTTGAGAAATTTCCTGTTTTATCCGAGAGGCTATTTCATTAATAACTCTACATTTTTGATTGTGTTAGTAATATCTTTTCGCTTTATAATCAGATATATTGTATAGGCTATAGCATATTCCACCACGGGTAGCCAAGAATTCATAAACCATCCCGTTATTATAAAAATCAATGTCATTGTTAATTCTAAGAGAATATCTTTAATAACCGAAATTCCCAATATTTTTAATAAATATATTTCAGCAACTACGCCCCTTAACGCCAGAAGAACAACTATAGAAAAAATGGCAATAGTCAAATTCTTCATGTAAACTGTAAATGCAAAAGTCGCTGCCATACTCAAGACGACTGATGCAATATTTATATATAACATTTGCTTTTCTTTACGCAATGTCTTTAAGTACGTGTTTATCAATAACGCCGTCTTTCCCTCAAATACGTTCATAGAAAATACAAGGACCATAAATGATAAGCTATCAGCATATTCTGGCAACCATGAAGATAGAAATCCCCTTAATGGATAATATAGTATAAGTGAACCCAGTAGAAGCGTCATTAACAAAGTGCGCATCGTTGTGTAAATAGTCGGCAGTTTATTGAAATTTGTTCGTCGCAATACTGGGAACATGATTAAACCCACTGCATTGATGAAAAGCATCATTAAATTAGAAACACTCAAGATCAATGATACCTTTCCGAAGGTTGACACACCCCATGATTTCTCAATTCCAAACCTAACAATTCCAACGATTAATGAACTTGCTATGTTTGCAAGCATAAGTTTTATTCCAACGCTAATATTCTCTATCGCTTCTTTTAAGTTTGGCTTGAATCGGATGCTATAAAGAACTATTTCTTTACAGCAGTACACTGCATATAACAACGAGACCAACTTACCTATTAAATCCCCAGCAATAAGAAATTTGTATTGTCTACTATCAAATACCAATAGGGATATTATTATTGAACAATACAATATTTTTTCCATTAGTGTAATTGTTGCATACTCTTTGATTCGATTTGTAGCTTGGAGTATATGCAGCAACAAAAGCCTTGAGTTTATCAACACCGTACATCCTGCTACCATATAGTAAATAAAAGCTTTGCTGGTATCACTTGGGATTACATAGGCGAAAATACAGATCAGAATTGCAATACCACATTGAACTATGAACAGCATCCAGAACTGTGAGAAGAAGAGTCCTTTATCTAAGTCTCTATATTCTTTTCCCCCGTACCGTAAGTAGATACCATCATTCCAGCCTAATAGTGCGAAACCACTATAAGAAATATAGAACATGTACAACTGCCAATAGCCATATTCTTCTACACCTATGAATTTTGGTACTATTAATACTACTAATGAAGAAACGATCATGGATACTAAATTAGAAGTTAACGTATAAAGAAAATTCTTAATGAATATAATTACTTTATTGTTCAATTCTTTTTCCTCATAATATGGGATTTATTTCCTTTTATCCGGCAAATCTAGAAAACCAAATTTTCATCTTCATTTTTGCACCTCTGTTTGTTATTTAATGGTCCTTGCTTCGATGCCTCTGAACCTGTTACCATGAGGTGCTATCTTTACCAACACTTCCTTCTTTAAAAAATGATCCTAATACAACACTTGCTTCCATATTTTTGCATATCCAAATCCTTCATCGTTGTTAGAACAAAATAAATTTATAAGATTGCTATATACATAATCTTCGATATTATTCATAATCAGTAACTTGAACCTTCTATTCTTGAAAATCTTTATATACTGATTCAGCTTTCTCATCGTATTATTAGACTTGGGCGTGTTGATTCCCTCTATATTAAATAAATAACTTATCTTATCTACATATTCTCTCAATTGGTTTATATCTGCATTAAATTCCTTGCCACCCTCACGCAGAAAACTAAATGCATACTCATAATCTTTCAGAAACCTTGTACCCATGATAGAGTTTATTTCTTCATTTGCCTTTAAAGTAGCATTTCGTTGTTCTTTATATGAAGATTTATACAATTTTAAATGAACAAGTAATGCACTCACGCAGGCTAATATCAACTTCGATTTCCATTGATTCTGTGCCATTTTGTTTTTGCCCTCTAAATATAACAGCATCTCACCGATTCTATTACCAATCAGTCGTTTCATTTCATACTTATCTACATCGTCTAAACTAACATTACTCTTCAGATAATCTTCTCCCCACACTGTTCTGCTACCATTATACAAATCATAGGTAAAAATAGTTTTGAGTTCTTGCTTTTTACTCAGTTTAAAATTGTAATTATCTTTGTTTCTTATCCTCTCAAGGGTTATGGGCATAAGATTTATATCTAATCCTGTTTTTCTGATTGCTCTCTCACATATCTTTCTTGCCTCTTTCAGATATACTACTTTTTTTACAACGACAACTAATTCTACATCGCTTAAATAGATCACTTCATCGTTCACTACAGTATAAGTAGGCTCATAACGTCCAAAACTACCGGACAGAATAATAGAATGGGCTATTCCACCCAGCCCAAATTCCATCAGTGAGTTAATAATGCCATTTATATAATTTTCCTGACTCTCTAAACTATCCATTCTTATCACCCAATTATTCAATAAGTACAGTGCCAACTAATGATCCATCCTCATTCTTATAGCCCGCAGCTTTAAGCACTGTCGGTAGTATATCCACTAATCTAACAGAGGCTACGTCTTTAATTTCTTCGTTCGACAAAAATACACCTACATGTTCATCAAGTTCCGGGACATAACCATGCATAGATTTAATGGTCATTCCAAATCCCCAAATAGTGTTTATAAATATTCTGGGAGAGTTCAAATGGAATATAATATCTCCATGTTCATTATTATCAAAGTTTAAATGATATTTGTCAAAATGCTCTTTTGTTAATACGAACCCCCAACCTTTATCTTCTAATAGGTTTAAACACTCTAAGACGTCCTTTCTTTCCTGGCCATTTTTTACCCAAAAACGAGCAAAGGTGGATTCTATTAGATTCAGATAAACATTCACATTTCTATTTTTCTGTTCAAAATACTCATTGATATCAATTTTTTCTGTCACATTTATGTGTCCATGATCGGAGTAGCATATGAGGGTAAGATCGGGTGTTATTTTTCTTGCTTGTTCATAATGCCTTTTAATCATATTATCAATTCTTTTTAACAAACCTTTAACTTCATCCGATTTGTCGCCGTATTTGTGCAAATAATCATCCAATTCGCCAATAAAAAAGTAATAAAAGTTTTTATTACTTTCTATTGCAGTTTCCTGAGCCTCTTCAATAAACCCACTTTTTTTATCTAAACCTACAAGTTGATATTTAAGACCGGATTTCTTCATGATTTTAAATATGGTCTCAATATTGCCCAAATATTTGTCATCCGTCCAGAGCACATCTTCACAGGGTTCAAACTCACCCCAATATTTCAATGGTAAGTTAACGAGCATGGGGATTCCAGCGAATGAAGTGTTTTTATTCAACTTTCTTGCCACCCTAGACAAGACGACCTTCATTGGTATAATATTTACATACTTTAACAACGGAATCATATTCACAAACTTATATGGTGAATTGTTCCCTCTTTTCCACACAAACCATGTATTATGCTCTTCTGGATATCTTCCTGTATACATGGTTGCGTGGCAAGCACATGAATAGCCAAATTCGCTTTTTAACCTTTTCTTATTGAGCGTAGCAAGAAACGGCATATTATCATCAATAAGATTGTATTTGAGACCATCGACAAAATATAATAGCTCCATAATATCCTCCATCTACACTATTTCCTCAGTTATCTTAGGCTTTGACTTGATTATGATATCGGATTCCTGGTTTAGCTTACCTATATTCGCACACAAGCCATTAAATATTGCAACAGCTATAACTGCTAAATAACATCGATAATTCATAAAAGAATTCGTAAAAAAGCTCTCAATTATCACAGAAAAAAAGGCAACTAATGAAAACTCCCCTAATATTTTTATTCTTATACTGGTACATTTTTCAATATTGGTTTTCGTATGTACCCAAATGAGACGCAAAATATATCCTACAAGAATAACACCTATAAATCCTGTTTCGCCGATAATGCTTGGCCAATATGTGTCTGTCAAAAAGGTAGGACTCTGAGGAGTAAACCCATACTTCATATTCAGTTCATACTCATAGTATAATTGGCTATAGTTTAGAGTTGATGTATAGCTTGCATACGTACTAAACCCACTACCTAGAGGGAAATATCTAATAGCAATTATGAATCCGTAGTAATACAATGCCCATCTTGGTACACTCAATAAATCATCTCGTAGTAAATAGATTTCGATCCTGTTGTTCAGAACATCTTGTAAAACTCCCGATGATAAAAATAACAATAGTGCTGCCAGTAACACTATATAGATTTTTGAAAAAGATTTCTTTTTTATTAAATAAAAACCACAACTTATCCCAAGTGCAAAAAGACTTTTAAATCGTCCAGCTAATATTAGACATATTAACGCAGTACAAAAATATACTAGATATTTTTTCCCCCCTTCGTTTATAAAATAGACAAATGCATATAACGTTGAAAAAAGTATAAATGTCGCAAATACACCAGGGTGATCAAAAATTGAGAGCATAAAATTACCATCTAGTTTTGCTTCAGCATCAAAAATGGCTAACCTTGGCACAAAATAAGAAATAAAGCCGTAAAGGATTATGCAACAAAATATAACCGTTAAAACCTTCTTAATCTTATCAACATCTTTTTCACTCCAACCATAATCGCTAAATATGATGTAAACCAAGAAGGCTTTAATAACTAAAAACATTCCTAGAAAGCTAGAGTTAATATTAATATTACTGAAAAGATTAGATAAAAAACCTATTGTACAAAAAATTATGATTGCCAGTGTAATTTTGAAATTTGTTATATTGCATCTCCCGAATCTAATTAATTTAAATAACCAATATATTATCCCAATAATTATAATAACTTCATCAGTATTGTTAAACCAGTGTAAGTTTAAAAAAGATGCCAGAAAAGAGTAGCAAAAATTAGCGATCAATAATAGTACTAATAGATTTCTATAACATAGAATTGCAATTAATAATAGTACTCCCGCATAAACTAAATTTTCCATATCTTGTTTCCTTTTCTATTCAATAATAGATTTAATATATGAGCAAACCGCAATTTTTTTAAAAAATCTATCACCTAAACTGTATATTTTAATAATGTATTTCGTGTAACAATATCCCAATTGTAATTTATATCCATATATTTTGAAAGTTCCTCTTTGTCATTCTCATATTTCTTTTGATTATTAACTATATATTTTAATTTATCATTAAGATCTTTGACATCACTTTTCTTAAAGCTGTCCACATAATCTCGTGCAACCTCAATATTTTCCTCAATGTCACTTATCAAACAATCACACCCATAACTCATAGCTTCCAACAAGCTTATCGGCATACCCTCTACATCGCTGGGAAGCACATAGAGGTAGCAGTTGGAAAACAACTCCTCCAGCTCCCGTCCTTGGACGAAACCAGTCATGATTACACGGTTGTCATCAGCGGCCTTCTTTTTAATTTCCGCCACATATTCATTGGTATGGCTGCTGCCGCCAGCCACTACCAATTTCTTGTCAGTATCAATACCCTTAAACGCATTCAATAAATAATGTAAGCCCTTTTCCGGCACAATTCTGGCAAGATATAGGATGTAACTATCCTTTACCAATCCGTATTTTTGTTTAATAATTTGTGGTTCTCTTTTGATCGGCTTATTCACGCCGTTGGGAATGAAATTGGTTTCTCTGCCGTATGTATGCTTGAAATACTGCTGCATATTCTTTGAAAGTACAATCAATTCATCCGCATGTTTAGCAGCCATCTTCTCGCCAAACTTAAGATATTTTGTAGCAATCCCGCCCCACTTAGCTCGCTGCCAATCCAAACCATGAATTGTGGCTACCGTCCGGATTCCGAACAAATGAGGAATCCACAGCATGGCACAAGGTCCCTCCGCATGATAATGAATCACATCATATCGTTTAAATAGGGCGTGTATAGTGGCTAAAAAAGAATACAACAAGGCATCTAAACTCTTCATGTTAATCGTCGGAACAGTTACAACGTGTACGCCCTTATACTCTTTTGAATTATTAAAGCCTTTAGCCGCACGGTTATAAACAGTAACCTTATGTCCTTGCTTAGCCATTAGTGTTGACAGTTTCTCCACAACAATCTCCACGCCGCCTTCTCTGGATGGTATTCTCTTATGTCCAATCATCGCTATCTTCATAATATAAACCACCTAAAAATACTATTTGAAATTTCCAAATAAAAGCTTATTAGCAATAGTAATCCTCTTAAACATATTCCTATTAGGATGTTAATTTTTTCGTAATATTTCTTAAAATGAGCTATTTATCTATTTATGTTTCTTTTCAATAAACCGATTCTCATGAATTGAATACTTATTGCCCTTAAATATCTTATGCTTTACAACCCACCACCCGGGCACCCAGATATATTTATGCATAGCAGGAGCTACACTGCCAATCATCCAACAGTTCCGGTCGCAATGCTTTACCTGTTCTCGCACCTTATTAGCCTGCTCCGAGTTCCACAACTCGTCCCAAGGTTGCCCCTTCAGATTGCCCATGACAGCTTTTTGCGCCATGCCGTTACAAGGAATGACATCACAGAACGGGTCAATGAAGAAAGCATCCTTGGACATATCGCATGGTAGCATGCGAGGTTGTCCATAAATGCAGTTAATAAGGCCATGATTGAAATAGGCTCGGAACCATTTCTTGGGAGACGTCGATTTGAGCAGTTTATTAATCAGCTTCTCGAAGTTCTGTGCCACCTTTAACTTATCGTCGATTTTGTTATCTGTCTTTCTGAAATAGAAGGAGTTATGGAGTGTAGCGGTAGCAAACTCCATGCACAGTTCATTGGACAATTCATAAAGAGGGACCAAATCCTCACAATTCATGTCCTGAACGGTCATGCCAAAGCCTACATCAGGATGCTTCATCTCCACCAGTGTTTTTAAAGTGTTATAACCTTTGTTAAAGCCGTTCGGAATACCCCGGATGGCATCGTTGGTTTGTTGCAAGCCCTCAATACTGATTCGAATACCAGTCTGAGGAAATTCCTTGCACAGGGCAATAATTCGGTCTGTAAAATATCCGTTTGTAGAAATAACGATCCTATCTGTTTTCTTGAACAGCTCTCTTACGATTTCATGGATATCCTTTCGGATAAAGGGCTCGCCGCCGGTAATGTTGGTGAAAGCCATCTCCGGTAATTTTTTGATGGTTTCCAGCGTAATTTCATCCTCAGGTCTGGACGGATCGCGGAAACAGTCGCACATATTGCATTTGGCATTACATCTATATGTAACGATCACAGTTCCATATAAATATCTTTTCGGCATTTTCATTTACCTCTTTTTAAAATGATTTTGTTATATTGATCTATGATGAAATCCACGTAATTGTCTGGATTAAAATCTGCTTTCGCTTTTTCAATCGCAGCCTTACTCATCCGCATGTAGTTTTCCTCATCCAGCGCCAACAACTTGTTAAGCTTATCCGACAAATCATTGGCGTTCTTGGACTCGAACACATATCCGGATACGCCGTCTTCCACCATCTCCGGCAAGCCGCCGATATTTGCAGCTATAACAGGTCTGCCCTTAGACATGGCTTCCATCACCGAATATGGACCGTTTTCATACCATTCTGATGGAAGAACAACCGCCTTACTTTCCGCAACGATGGACTTGAGCTCGGCTCCAATCATAAAGCCCAGCAGCTTCACCTTGGTACTCAGTCCGTTGCCCGCAATAAATTGTTCCAATTCTTCCCTTTGCGGGCCGTTTCCGAGTATCCAAAGCTCGTCATCGTTCTTTACTTTTTTCATTGCTTCGATGAGGGTTAAGATGCCTTTTTCTTGGGATAGCCTTCCGAAGAAAAGAATATAGTTCCCAACCTTTTGCGGCAACTCATAAACGGTATCGATAGGAAGAGGGTTCTTCATATGAATTATTGAGGACTTGGTAAAACAAGCCTCATCCAATTTCTTTTTATAAAAGCCGGATGGGGTGATATATGTGTCTATATTATTGTAGGTTTTTCTAAACTGATAAAAATCTGCCTCAAACATGGCAATGGCACTCTTAATCGTTGAATTCTTAACACACTTATTCTTAACGCAATTTATAAAGTGCTTACCGAGGCACTTCTCGCATAACATACCCCCGGAAAGCATGGTGTAATTAGGGCAGGCACAAATCAAGTCATGCATAACAAACATAATGGGGATATTATACTTGCTAAGTGCATCCACGATAGAAAGGGTAATTTGTCTATGGACAAGATTAAAAATAGCTAAATCAGGTTTTTCCGTTTGGATTAACTGCGTCATCTTATCTTTGGACTCTTTTGAATATATAATTTTTAGTGCTGCTTTTGCCTTATTCAAGGCGCCGCCATTGTTGTAATCTACATTAGATACAAAATATTTCGAATGCTCACAAGGAAAATTCTTTTCATCCTCCATGGCAAAATACACTACCTCATGTCCACGATTCATCAGGGATTCGGCAAGCGTAAAACAATATGTTTCTGAACCGCCCTTGCGATAATGAAATTTATTGACTAATACTATCTTCATCAATGTATCACCCAACCTCATAGCGAGACTGTCTCTTTCTCGATAATTTCTTACTCTACTTCATCCATCTTCAGCACGGCACCTACCGTCTAAATCAGTATCTTTATATCCGTCCAAAGTCTTATCTTTAATTATGTACTTGATGTCAAGGTCAACCCACTCACCAAACCTCGAATTTGCTCCGTCCGCTACATTTCTAGTACCAGAGCAAACCGGCTTGCTCCCTCAAAATAGCAATATTCTCTGCCTTACTATATATTTCCAATAAATTGTTGTTCAGCAAATAAACAATAAAGTGAGGTCATTCCCCCACAGGAATTACGAAATTTGATAGACACCTATGACTTGTAATAGACTTTTGTGGAAGATCCATTTTTTTATCTAAAATGTATTAAACGAGTTACGTCTCTATCCTCTAAACAAACCCCAAAATTTACTCTTTCTTTTCTTTAGAACGGGTTCAATAAGATAATAGTCCCTAACGCCCTGCATAGGTTTCCCTTCGACGATACTTTGTGAATTCGTCAGCGTCACTTCTCGGAATCTGCCCTCGCCAACAATTTCCTTAACAATCTGAAGCGCCTCCTGATAGGTTGATTCACTATGAGATAAGCGATGGGCATCAGATCCTATAAAGTGGATTAAATTACTATGGAGCATCAGCTCAGCTATCCGCCTAGCCTGGGGACCGTATTTCCCACTTAGGCTTCTTAAGTTTAATTGAAAGAGAATTCCCTTTTTGGCCCAATCAAGTAGACGTTCCGGCTCATCGGCTAGTACTTTCTGACGTTCTGAATGGGCAAGGACCGGTATCATTCCATTGACTTGAAGTTCGAAAAACACTTGATCTGTATAGTGAGGTATCTCTAGCATTGGAAGCTCTACGAGTAAATACTTTCCGGAGTTTCCTAAGGTCATTAGCTTCCCTTCGAGAGCCCACTTAGCCATATCCGGGAAGATATAATTCTCTGCACCTGGCAGAATCTCAACAGAAATCCCAGCTTCAGCTACACGCTCGCGCACCTGCTCTGTTGCAGCTAGAATTTCTGCAGGGCTTAAGAATTCCCTTCCTTCAAGGACGTGCGGGGTCGCAATAAGCGTCTTAAATCCCGCCTCGTGCAACTGACGCACCATTCCCAGCGTTTCTTCCATGTTTATTGCCCCATCGTCCAGCCCGGGGAGGATGTGACTATGAATATCAATCATGTGAACTCCCCTACAGTTGCAAGTCCAAAACAGCAACTATTCTATCGATTTTTATGACGTTTTGGCTTCTTCTTTGGATTGTCAGAACCATGATAATAGTAATAATAGTAGTAGTAGTCGCTCGTTTTCATGTCCGCTTTATTGAGTACAACCCCAAGGATTTTGGCGCCAACTTTATCCAGCAGTTCTTTAGCACTTTGAGCATAATCTTTGTGCACTTCGCCTGAGGCCATGACCAAGATGACCCCATCGACGTCCTGAGCTAGAATTGCGGGATCCGTAACCGCAACTATGGGAGGGGTATCAATAAGAATTATGTCAAATTGCTCACTGACTTCCTCTAGCAAACGCTTCATCCGTTTGGACCCTACAAGTTCAGCAGGATTAGGAGGGATGGGACCTCCCGTGAGAACCATTACGCCGGATACAGCCGTTTCCCTGATATAGCTTCGGTAGTCTTGCTCCTGAACCAAGGCAACTGATAACCCCTCCCTGTTATCCAAGCCAAATAATTTATGCTGGGTAGGGTTGCGCAAGTCGGCATCCAGCACAAGCACGGACTTCCCGGATTGAGCCATACTAACCGCGAGGTTGGCTACCGTGGTCGATTTTCCTTCCCGAGGACCTGCACTTGTTATCATGATTTTTTTGGTCTCCGAATCTACACTCGTAAACTGAACGTTTGTCCGGAGCGTCCGAAAGGCCTCTGAGATTGGAGATTTCGTTTGTTCTAAGGTAATTAATGAATATGCCAATAGAATCTTCCCCTCTACCCTTGTTTGCCGATCTGATAGTTTGGAATGACGCCCAATACCGGAATACCCAAAAGTTTCTCTACATCACTTGAGGTTTTCACGGTGTTATCCAGATATTCCAACAAGAAGACCAGTCCCACAGAAGCCATCAAGCCAATAACAAAGGCAATTGCTACGTTTAGCTTTTTATTCGGCTTAATGGGTGCATCCGGAATCACAGCAGTATCCACAATACTGACACTATCCACTTTTTTTATTTCTATTACTGCTTTGGAAAATTCCTCAGCCATCGTGTTTGCAATAGCGGTCGCTAATCCAGGGTCTGTATTGGTCACCTGAATCTCCAAAATTTCCGTAGTCTTTACCGGAAGTATAGTGATCAGACTATCAAGTTCTTCGACCGTCAGTGGCAAGTTTAAGTACTTGATCACATTTTGCTCGACAGTGCGACTCTGGGCGATCGTTGCATAGGTTTTGGCTAGTTGCTGGTTCGCTAGAAGCACGTCATAATAAAGCATTTGTCGTGCCTCTTTGGTAGAATCCAAAGCTTTTTCCCCTACGATCAACGTGGTTGAAGCTTGATAAATAGGTTTCATGACGAAAAGACTAATCAACCCGCTGGTGAGCGCCGCGATGAGCGGTAGTGCCACTACGATCATCCACCGTTTTCGCAGCACGTCCCAATACTGCCGTAAATCTATTTCCTCTTCCATGTCTACCTCCCTAAAAGTTCCAAACAAATTTATTAAACTTTTGATCAATTCTCCATGATCATCCTTTTCCCTTCACATACCCACCCACTAATTCGTCATTTGTAATATTTTTAACCTCTAGAATACCTGTTGCCCGCATTTTGATCTTCGACTCACAAACCGAAGGTCCCTTTGATCTCACGTAGTGTGCCCGTGTCCATATTCATAAGAATTGCATCTTTAATATCACTTTTCTCCTCTGGCGAAAGATGATTATACTGAGCTTTTACGTTTTGAGACTCTGCCGCAAAGGGGTAAGCTGGATTGTCAACCATCTTGGCTACAACAGCTTGAATCTGTCTAATAACCTCTTTCTCTGGCGCAGTTTTGACAGAACCATAAACTTCAGAAAGTTGACTTTGGCCCCTCTTTAGCAAATCTACTTTGCTATTGCCTTTATTTGACGGAGAACTACTTGAACCAGGACTAGGATTATGCTCCACAACTTGCGGTTGTGGAGGCACCACTTTATCTAAAACAAGAACAATTTTGTCCCCACTAACCGTAAGATTCGTCAAGTGAAATGGAAATACTTCCTTCGGCATCTCCACAAAACCATTGTCTTGAATCGTTCCTCCTGCAATTGAGTACGAATGGAGTTTCTTTGCTACAAATCCTATCGGTAACTGCAGTTTTCCGACCTGTATATAGTAAGGCTGGAAGACAACCAGGCCATCCTTGTATACCAAATCTCCGGTGGATAAGATTATCAAATTCAAACCGCGATAACTTATAGGAACATACATCTTTAGTTTTCCATCAGTGATCTGTGCATATAGGCCTTTAACCTTCAAATTCCCTGATAACGTTTTGTTTCTCATCGAGAGTTCCAGCAAAGCATTGAAATCCGGGTCTGTTAGTTCTACTGTTCCACCCTGTTTTTCCGCAGAACGAATCTTATCTACAATGTAAGCAGGGGAATTTACTTTAAAGACAAAATAATCTCCCCCCCAAAGCAAGCAGTAACTTGCTATTCCTAAACCCAAAACTACCAATATTAACGGAGCAAAAAAAAATAACTCAACTTTTTCCTTTCAATCATAAATTTCGCCGTCCTTTACCCATTAATTACAATGTATTATAAGGTCGAACTTTTTAATTATAACTTCATTGCCTCCTGTACAATCTCTCTCACGCCTTCCATATCAGGTTCATAATAGAAAACATTCGCACCAACTAATGGGTCCTGCGCAGAGGTTCCCTTTCCTGGAAGCTGATAATGCTTAATTGTTTCCTTTGATATACCCTTAAACGCGAGCCCCATCGTCACCATTTCCGGGGTCGATAAGTTGGTATCCATTAAATCCTGCTGAATGATAGTTAACTGCTCCGGTAATTTTGGAATATTGGAGAGATTAAGCATCTGATGTGCTAAAGCCGAGAGTAAATAAAACTGATCCTGTTGTCGGTCAAAATCTCCGTTCGGCAACCCATAACGTGCTCTCGCTAAACGGAGTGCATCGTCCCCCGAAAGATGATTATCTCCGGCCGATAAATGGATATTTCGCAAATCATCGTTTACCGCGTTCGGAAGATTGACATCGATTCCCCCAACGGAATCGACAGCTTTCTGGAAGCCTTGAAAATTTATCTTAACATAATAATTGATCGTAACTCCTAGTAGGTTACTGACCGCTTTCGCGCTTTCCAAGGTTCCTTCACGGACACTACCGTTGGTTTCACCAACGGCATTTGCATGGTTAATTTTGGTAAGACCCACTCCTGGAACATTCACTCGGGTATCCCTTGGAATAGAAATAACAGATACCTGATGTGTATCAACATTGGCCGAGACTAACATCATTGAATCCGTCCGAGACACCTCATCCCCACTGTTGTCAGTCCCTAGGACAAGTATGTTTATCCAACCTTTTGAAGTCGTTGAAGGCTTATCTTTATTATCATCTTCTGTAGCGATAACAGCAGTCGGCTGGGATACTATTGCAGTAATATGGAGTGTTTCCCAATTCCAGCAGTAGGTTCCCCCAACTACAATTCCGAAGACTAATACTAACGCTACAAAAGTTTTCTTCATATATTAATAACTCCTTACTTAACTTCGCAGCTAGGTACCTTAAGAAGGTATGGCCTTATTCCGGAGTCATCAGTAATTCTGATAATCCTTGAAATTATAAAATTTGACTTAGTCGCTAACGATCTGACCCAAGCTGCGCCCATCGGGTAAGTGAATCTATCTCCTTATAAGCTGCAGCATTTGCTCCTTCTACAAGATTCTCTATTTTAGTAGCTCTTCATATCAACATATCTTATTAATACGCTGACTCTCTTCTAAAGACCAGTAATACCGTCTTATAAATAATACATATATCCAACCACATCGACCATTGGTCGATATATTGAGTATCTAACGCCACAACCTCTTCAAAATCCGTAATACTACTTCTGCCACTAACCTGCCAGTTTCCAGTTATCCCAGGCTTAATACTCATTCGGCGCCAGTGTTCTATGTCATAATGTGCCACTTCATCCATTGTTGGTGGGCGTGTACCAACTAAACTCATATCCCCTTTTAGAACATTGAAAAACTGTGGAAGTTCATCCAAACTTGTCTTGCGAAGAAATTCACCAATTCGAGTAATTCTTGGATCGTCTTTAATTTTAAAAAATAAAGCATCCTTGTACTCATTCAGTGCTTCAAGTTCCTTCTTCTTATCCTCCGCGTCCATAGACATAGTTCTAAACTTATAACAATCGAAAACTCGCCCATAGCGACCTATGCGTTTTTGTTTGAAGATTACTTCCCCTGGAGAATCAATCTTAATCGCGGGAATTAAGAAGATTGCTACAACAAGAGTGATCGCAATCCCAACCAACGCTCCGACAATATCCATTGTTCGCTTTAAGGCTTTTGAGACAGGATTTAGCGTTATAGTGTGAAAAGTTAACATAGGCAAAGGGCCAAGCATAGAAATATGTACTTTTACCATACCCAGATTATAATTTAAGAGGTTTTGAACCGTAATGCCCATCTGTGAACATATGTTGATATACTTTTCGACTTCTTCTGTATATTCCTTTGGTAAGGCGAACACTACCTGATCAACGACATGATTCTTTAGTATTTCTTCCAAAGAGTCTAGCCCGCCGAGGTACAATTTTTGTTCAAATACTTCTTTCTCTATCTGTACAATCCCAACTATATGATATCTGATATGTGTTTTCATAAGATATCTCATAAATAGGGTGTGGCTATCCTTTGTACATGCTAAAATTATTCTTATTTTACTATTATTTGAGTCTCCATATTGGTAAATCAAGCTTACACAATACCGTTCTATAAAAATTATCACAATACAAAATAGAACAAAGTTTCCAATAAATAGACGGCTAGTGCTTGTCTCCTTAGTAAAAAAAAGCATCGCACCTATAACTAAGCCCGAAATTAACGAAGCAAAAGAAACATTGCGTAAAACCCTATCTAAGTAATAAAAAGTTGTTTTGTCATACATTCCCCGAAGGTTCATAATTGAAATCCAAACTGGAATATAAATAATTATTATCCACAAATATTCCCTAATGGTAGACAAGTTTGTAAACTTGTGAACGATCCAATAAGCGATTTCATATGTGAGACACAAGAACGTAATATCAATTAATAATTGTATGATATTTGCATAGGCAAATCTGTTAGTTTTGTCCATAGAGTTCCTCTCGTGTTCTATTTAAGTTATTATTCATAAACTTTAGTGTTTGTATAATTACGAATATTATTATTATACAACTATTATTTTGAGGTACTCAAGATAAATCAATCTACACATCCTGACTCAATACTCTCTATTATTATTGATATCGACTAATTTTTATGGATTTAACTATGAACCTTATAAATTTCCTTAAGCATTTGTCAATAACTCCATTATAAACTTGATAATCACCTCATAAATATAAATTTTTATGTATGAACATAAAATAAGCCGTCAGTCCGACGGTTATTATTTGCCTAACTTATTGCTAAAAACTTGGATTTCAGATTACACTTCCTATTTAGATTGTTTTTATTAGCCAACTTAAAACAGGATAATCGATTTGTTGTCTCGATTATCCTCTATCTTTATGGGCCCCATGATTAAACAATAACACTAACGCAGCTACAACTATGAAGAGAATTACCCATTTCATAAGCATTCCTCTTTTCAGCTTTTGCTTTGTTCTTTCCATAACCAGTATATTCTATACATTTCCGATTAGTTCATGAATTATCTACTCAGAGGAACCTACGATAGATTTTTTCTTCATATGTCCTTCTAGACCTTATTGAAGGTAAGACTTGTTTCCACAATCAATTAGCGGAAAGGCCTCCATTCTTTCTCAAACCTATAGTGTTCTTTAACTGAAAAGCGTAAAATTGTGCCTTATCCCGAATTCCGGATAAGGCACAATTTTACGCTTTTTAAACCAATCACGGACCAACCAAGAAATGAGATCGACATCTTTATGGACTAGTCTTGGAACCGAGACATGGGGAGTCTTCGGTTGCAAAGCCTGCCAAAAAGCCACAAGTTGAAACGCGACGGGATTGCATCAACCCACTTAAATCCTGTTGGGAAAAAGCTAACGGTGTTCCGCTGTTACCAAGCCACTCCCATACTGCCTGTTTAAAATTAGTGTCAGAAAAGCTGCTGGATATATCGGCCTTGCTTAGATCTGTCACAACATTTATTAGTGTATTGGAATTTCCGACATTGATTCCACCGTTTACAACCAATCCAAAGTCGTATCCAGTGGATGCAGTTAATCCCGTTACTATAGAAGTTGCTGCATCGACTGCGATTATTCCAGTTGTCGCCTCAGTCCACGTGTCGCTTCCAGTTAGTGTTTGTTCAATCTTGATCTCCATTGCTCCTACTACGGGTGTCCAAGTGAAGGTTGCCGTGGTATCGCTCCTCAGCGTACTGGCGAAGTCTGCTACTTTACTACTAAGGTCACCTATAGGTTGCGTTGATACTTCGTTCGAGTTTCCACCATCACCGGCTTCAAAACTATATTTATACCCTACCACTTCCATCACAGGTCGGACAAAGCGAAGTATAGCGTACAGCTAAGGTCTGACCCACTTTTTTCCGGGTCATTTCTACAAGCCCAAGCTGAGTTAACCCTAAAACCTGAGATTTCGTCTTATCCCGAGCACAGGCTGTCTCCAGTACTTCAATCACCTGTTTTTGAGCCTCTTCTGTCGTCATATCGATAAAGTCAATGATGATAATTCCGCCAAGATTTCTCAGCCGTAACTGACGGGCAATTTCCCTCGCTGCCTCCAGGTTTGTATGGACTACCGTTTCCTCAAGGGAACGTTGCCCCACATATTTTCCTGTATTCACATCAATCACAATCAAAGCCTCTGTCTGTTGAATGACCAGATAGCCGCCACTTTTTAACCATACTTTACTCCGTAAGGTTTTACGGATTTCATCCTCCACACCGTATTTAGCAAAAAGGTCCTCCCCTGGGACGACGTGGACTTGCTTGGCGGCTGGATGCTCAATCTCCCGTAAAGCTTTGCGTATGACTTGACCGACTTCTTCCTGATCGACCGTAATCTTCTCCACATCCTGATCAATCCAATCACGGACCAACCTAGAAATGAGATCGACATCTTTATGGACTAGTCCAGGAACCGAGACATGCGGAATCTTCGGTTGCAAAGCCTGCCAAAAAGCCACCAGCTGAGTAATATCTTCTGCTATCTCATCCCCGTCGATCCCTTCAGCAAGAGTACGTACGATCACTCCCATACCCTCTGGTTTAGAGGCGGCTGCTAAATCCCGGAGTCTCGTCCGTTCACGATGATCTTGAACCTTCCGAGATACCCCTATGTAACTAACCTGAGGAAGCAGCACAACATACCGCCCAGGAAGAGTAATGTTAACGCTAATCCGCGCCCCCTTCGTACCCACCGGTTCTTTGGTAATTTGAACTAAAAGTTCCTGACGTGGCTTGAGGACATTCTCAATTCGTTCCTGAACGACTGAAGAAACCTTATCATCCTCCTCAAAGCGCGACGGAATAGCATCACCCACATATAAAAACGCATTCTTGTCCACCCCTATATCAACAAAGGCAGCCTGCATACCGGGCAGAACATTCTCAACCCTACCTTTATAAATATTCCCCACCATATGGGATGAGCCGCCCTCTTCCTCAAACAGTTCCACCAATTCCCCCTCTTCAAAGACGGCTGCCCGTACCTTCTGGGACTGGGTTTGGCTATTATTCTTAATTTGGATTTGAGTTTTAGTTTGCAAAACGATTTCTTTCAGGCGTGGACCGGTGGTTTGGTTTTTCATAAAAGTTAACACCTCCTCAGAGAACTTGCGTAACAACGCTTACCCCATGATATCGTGGACCAAACTAAAGCTCAAGAGATGCATGGGAAACGAGGGACGGTTCTTGCTTCCCTAATTAGTGGAACCAAGAACCGTCCCTCGTTCCAGTCTACCGTTCCACTACCTCGTTCCCCTAAGCACCGATGCAGAGGTGCCGCATGCCTTAAGCATGTCCACCGTTGCGACCCAAGCATCCCAACTCACGTCCGTTCTCAACTCACGTCCATTCCCAACCCCACGGCGCAGCTCAGCTTCGAAGCAGAGAGGTGCAATTTGCAAAGTGAACACGATTAGCGGAATTGCGTCAATGAAATGCAAGTCAAGAACCGTCCCCAAACTTGCACGCAAACTTGCACACTCTACACCGTTCCCCTAAGCACCGATTCAGAGGTGCCGCATGCCTAAAGCATGTCGCTAAATCATAAATCCCAAGCATCCTAACCCACGCCCGTTCTCAGCCCCACGGCGCAGCTCAGCTTCGAAGCAGAGAGGTGCGATTTGCAAAGTGAACACGATTAGCGGAATTGCGTCAAGTGCAGCTTATACTGCAAAACGTAAGCAAGCCACTGGTTCACATGCAGAAAGCCCAGAGGTTTGGCTTGCTTGTTTTGCAGTTAAGCAAACAGCAATGGGAGCGTTGTGTGAACTTGCAAATCGCACCTCGAGCTCTCAAAAGCTCATCAAGCCACTCAAACGCTCATCAAGCCACTCAAATCGGCGAACTCTTCCCACCCTCATAAGTCACATGAACCCCCGTACGTCTAACATGCGCTGCCTCTATATCCAGTGGTAAATTCTCCAGTTCCCGCAGACTAGCCAAGACTTCCTCAGGGCGAACACTACCAGCGTTCCCCATTTCAACCTCTAGGTCAAAGAGGATCACATCCCCCTGAATTTCGGCACTCAACTGCTTGATCCAAGGTCGAATATCTTTATCGGTCGGTCCTTTCTTCGTATAACGAGAAAAAGTAACATGTTCCCGAGCAAGCCAAGCACTTACCGCTTCTTGTAACCGTTCCGACTGAATCGGCAAGGCCATAGGTACCCGGATCTTGTATGTGGCCGCATTGAGCACCGCCATTAAGGATTTAGCCCCGGGATCCAGAGCTCGCCCTTGGAGCAACCGGATTCCCGGCGGCAATTGCTCCTGAATGCGCGCTAGTACTTCTCCCAAATCCATATCGTGCAGGAGATCAATATCCACGTACTCCCGCTCTCCTTCCGTCCCGACCGCGAGGGCGAAACCAAAGGAAATTTTAGGACGGGGGTTAAACCCTTCCGTATAAGACATCTTAATCTCAGCCCGTCGGATCGCACGTTCAAACACCCTTGTCAGGTCTAGGTGTGCAATATATCTTGCATCTTCAATCTTGGTATAGGCGATTCTTAGCCGCATGGCAACTCACCCTTTCAACTCAATCTGAACCCCTCGGCTTGGGCAAACCCCGCATCCCGTACAATCAGCATATCGACAATCAATCGTCTTTGCTTCCTGGAGAGCCCGATGATGCTCTTCGACCAAAAATTGTGGGTTAACTCCACTTCCTATGTGGTTCCAAGGTAAAATATCATCATAGTCCATCGTGCGATTCGCATAAAATTGAGGATCGATTCCTAACTCTTGAAGTCCTTCCATCCACACGCTGTACTTGAATTGTTCTCCCCAACCATCAAAACGGCAACCGTGTTGGACAGCCCATTCTAAGAGTGGCGCCAAACGCCGATCCCCTTTAGCGAACACCGCTTCGAGGTAACTAGTCTTCACATCATGATAATTATAGTTTAGACGGCGATCTCTCAATTTATCTCTAAGATATCTCTGCTTTAGGTCCACTGAAGCGCCTGATTCCTGAGGTTCCCACTGGAAGGGGGTGTGGCTTTTCGGAACAAAGATACTAGTAGAGATGGTTACTTTAATATTACGGCGTCCTAGCTTAGTGCCTAGATTGGCGACTTTCTTAGCCAAATCGATGATCCCATCAATGTCTTCTTGGGTCTCCGTCGGTAATCCCACCATAAAATACAACTTAATCGTCGACCAACCCTTTTGAAACGCTGCCTCTGCGGCATCGAGAAGGTTTTTCTCCTCGACTCCTTTATTTATCACGTTACGTAAGCGCTGTGAACCCGCTTCTGGAGCGAACGTCAAGCCCGATTTTCTCGCCTTTTGTACAGTCTCGGCTAACTCAACATCAAAAGAGTCTACTCGGAGTGAAGGAAGAGAAACTCCAACCCCCTGTGCCCCATGCTGTTCAAGTATGTTATGAATAACCGGCTGGATGCAAGAGTAATCCCCACTGGAAAGGGAGGTGAGAGCAATTTCATCATAGCCCGTGGAACGCACCAATTCCTCAGTTTGTTTAAGTAGAGTTTCCGCTGAGCGCTCCCGCACGGGTCGATAGATCATACCCGCTTGACAGAATCGGCATCCTCGCGAGCAACCGCGCATGACTTCCAGCATCATCCGATCATGCACAATTTCCAGATAGGGAACCACTGGGTTAGTGGGAAAAAATGCTTGGTCTAAATCTTTAACGATGGCTTTTTCGACGACGGGAGGAACGCCCGCTTCAGCCTCAATCTTCTCGATACGGCCATCCGGTTTGTAAGTCACATGGTAGAAGTCCGGCACGTAAACCCCTTGAACTTGGGCAACTTTCTTCAAAAAGTCTTGGCGCAAAACGGGATTTTTCTTCTGCTCGGCTACGAGGCGTAACACCTCTGGCAACTGTTCTTCGCTTTCTCCAATTAAAAAGAAGTCAATAAAGCCTACCAAGGGTTCTGGGTTATACGCGCAAGGACCTCCGGCAATAATCCAAGGGTCCTCCGGGCCACGATCTTCGGCTCGCATAGGGATACCCGCAAGATCCAGCATATTGAGGATGTTGGTAAAACTCATTTCATATTGTAAGGTAAACCCGATCACATCAAAGGCTTTAAGCGGTTGAAAGGATTCTAAGGCATACAGCGGTATTTCCTTTTCCCGCAACTCTTTCTCCATATCAATCCAAGGCGCAAAAACTCTTTCACAGAGAAATTCCGGAAACGAGTTGACTAAGTGGTAGAGGATTCGGGTTCCCAAATGGGACATTCCAACTTCATACACATCCGGAAAAGCAAAGACCATCTGCACCTCGGTTTTATCCCAGTCTTTCTTGATCGCATTCCATTCAGATCCGATATAGCGGCTTGGTTTTAAGACTTTCGGTAAAAAGCGTTCAACCTGCCGGCGTATCTCCGCCGCAGTTATTTTACTCATGGTGTCAACGAGGCCTCCTTGTAACTATATTGTGAACTTATATTATATCATATATAACAAAAATACCCAATATCTATTACAATTTATCCTCGAATATTCTCCTCTACCCTCAATTGTGAGACTTCTACTACACAATTGGAGTACTCCCTAATCTCCTAAAGTTTACCCACGGGAACGTGAATTCCCTCTCGCAACATTCCTTCCACAATATCCGTCTCGGTCAGAACTTTATCCAGCCCCATTGCTTGATTGGTTAGGGTAACCAAAGCGTATCGATCCGGAGTAAACTCCTCTATGATTCGCACCAGGGGAGTGTTGCTCTGTACCGTGAGCATAAAACTACGCATCAACCCTTTTTTCATCAGTTCTTCTTTCTTACGGGTCAATTGCCTGAGAAAGGTAATATGAGCTGAAGAAATTTCCTTACTCCCAGCCAACCAAAAGAAGCCCCCTAATATAAGAAAGAAAAGCGGTCCTTCTGTAAACTTTCCTCGTACCCCTAAAATTATGCCGTAAAGGATTAAGACAACCCCTAGCCATTTTCCTGCCCAGGCTAAAAACTTTGTCGTACGGACGAATCCAAATCCCCCCGAAAAAAGGGCTCGTACCACCCGTCCACCATCTAAGGGCAAAACAGGAATCAGATTAAAGGCGGCAAGCCAAAAATTATACCGCACAAAATCATCGGAGAATTCCCCCGTCCATAACCCATTCCAGCGCAAAGCTTGGGCAATAAATAGAAGGATAACGTTAAAAGCAGGACCTGCCAGTGCCATGATGCTCTCCTCTAGTTTCCTCCCCTCAAAGAGATCGTCACAGTACGCAGCTCCGCCGAAAGGAAATAACTCGAGCCCCATAATTTTAAATCCGTAGGCTTTCGCCGTTAAGAGATGCGCTAATTCATGTCCTAAAACAAGGGTAAAGACCAGAAGAGCCTGGGCTGCCAAACCCAGGACTCCGTAAAGAAGCAAAACTAACAGAAAGGTGGGATGGATTCGAATACTCACCCCGGATAATTTCACAAGCTCCATTTCTTGCCCTCCACAATAGAGTTTTTAGTATTACCCCAGCTAACTCTTGGATTCTGGGGGGATGAGATAAGGGATCGGATTGACAGGCTTGTTATTTTTTCTTAATTCAAAATGAAGCCACGGCTTTTTCAAGGGTGCCGAAAGACCGACCGTTCCGATAATATGTCCTTTGACAACCTTCTGACCCTTCTGAACAGAAATTCCGCCGAGATTCCCTAACACTGTGGTCCACCCATCTCCAAAATCCACTTTCACGATCTTCCCTAATTGAGGATCTTCCCCTATAAAAGTAACCACTCCATCTGCAGGAGCTACTACAGAAATTCCCAAAGCACTCCCAACATCAATT
>NZ_JYNH01000057.1 GCF_000960765.1 Desulfosporosinus sp. I2
TCCTACCTTGAGACCAACGCTTCGGGCCATATGCACCGCCTCTAAGACCGAACGAGCGGTACAACCGTAGGCTACTACGATCAAATCTGCATCCTCGAGCTGGACCTCTTCGATTAATTGGATCCGCTCTAAATAGGGATTGAGCTTCTGGGTTAAACGCTCCATAAATTTTCGAGTGATTTCCGGGTTCCCGGTTGGTAAACCCTTTTCTGTATGAGTTAACCCGGTGACATGGTACCGATAACCGTCGCCAAAGTTGGCCATGGCGGGAATCATGCTCTGATTGTTTTCATACGGGATGTAGTCACCCGGCGGCACCGTTGGCCTTTTCCGGTCGACGATGGTTAGGTTTTGAGGTAAGACGACTTTTTCCCGCAAATGCCCGATCACTTCATCCATCAGCAAAATGACGGGAATTCGAAACTCCTCGGCGAAGTTAAAGGCGACAACTGCCAGTTCGTAACATTCTTGCACGGAGGAGGGGGTTAAGGCAATGATCGGATGGTCGCCATGGGTTCCCCACCTGGCTTGCATAACGTCGGCTTGAGCGGGGGACGTGGGTAATCCGGTACTGGGTCCTCCACGTTGAACATTGACCACCACACAGGGCACTTCAGTGCTAATGGCATACCCCAGATTCTCCTGTTTCAGGGAAAATCCCGGTCCGCTTGTCGCTGTCAGGGTTTTGGCCCCTGTCAAGGAGGCTCCGATGATCGCTGCCATGCTGCCTATTTCGTCTTCCATTTGGATAAAGGTCCCTCCGATTAAGGGAAGTCGTTCGGCCATGATTTCGGCGATTTCTGTCGAGGGAGTAATTGGATAACCTGCGTAAAATAGAACCCCGGCTGCCAGAGCTCCTTCGGCTACGGCTTCATTGCCTTGCATTAGTCTGGCTTTATTCATCGCTGCTCACCTCGATATTGATAGCAAAGTCGGGGCACAGCCGCTCACAGATCTTACAGGCGATACACTGGTCCGGCTTGGCAACCACAACTCTACCCAATTCGTCACTTTCCAGCACTTTTTTAGGACAAAAGGCTATACATATTCCACACTTCTTACACCAATCTTGATTGACCAAAACAGTAGCAGTCGGTATCACTAGTACCAAAACCTAACATCTCCTTATGCTTCACCTTTTTTAATTAATGCTTTTTTAACGAGTTCACTCACTTCCCAAGGTAAAGAAGCTACCGAAACTCCAGCTGCCTTCAAGGCGACAACTTTGCTATCATAGGTTCCTTTGCCACGCTCAATGATCGCACCAGCATGACCCATTCTCTTACCAGGAGGTGCACTTTTACCTGCTAAGAAGGCGATCACTGGTTTACTCATCGTTTTAATAAAAATAGAGGCTTCTTCTTCGGCATTACCGCCAATTTCCCCCACCAGAACCACCGCATTAGTTTCCGGATCTGCTTCGAATTGAGCCAACACATCAATAAAGGATAACCCGACAACTCGGTCTCCCCCTAACCCAACCACCGTCGACTGGCCAATCCCGGCATTGGTTAACTGAGAGACAATTTCATAACTGAGTGTTCCACTCCGTGCCACAACTCCTACTGAACCAGGGATAAAAATACTGTTAGGCATGATTCCTATCTTTGATTTACTCGGTGAAATTAGGCCAAAAGTGTTTGGCCCAATAATTTGCACTTGCTTCATTTCCGCAAAGGCCATAATTTCCATAGCGTCATGTAAAGGCACATGTTCAGTAATAATTACGAGGATTTTGATTCCGCCGTCGATCGCCTCGAAAGCACAATTTTTGACTTGTTTTGCTGGTACAAAAATTACAGAAGCCTCGGCCTTTTCAGCCACCATCGCTTCTTCGACAGTGTTATAAATAGGCACTCCATGGACTACTTGTCCTCCCTTGCCCGGGGAAATTCCGCCAATAACTTTGCTACCGCTGGCCAGCATTTGAGAAGTATGAAACTGCCCCTGTTTCCCGGTAATACCTTGGACTAAAATTTTGGTTGTCTCATTAATCATGATTGTCATGCTTCCTACGCTCCCTTCGCTTTAACAAAGGCAACAACGTTGGCCACTGCTTCGTCAATTTTTCGATAAGATTCGATCCCATGTTCGCGGAGAAGGGCAATTCCGGCTTCTTCATTAGTACCCACCAGACGGATTACCATTGGAACTTGAATGTCTATGCTTTCTTTGACTTGAATAATCGCTTTGGCTACCTCATCGCAACGGGTAATTCCCCCGAAAATATTGATCAGGAGGGCTTTTGGCTGGGTGGAAAGTAAAATTTCCAAAGCGCTGGCTGTCGCTTCCCGGCTGGAACCACCGCCCGCATCCATGAAATTACGGGGACTTGAACCGAATTCGTTAATTAAGTCGAGGGTAGCCATCGTGATACCTGCCCCATTAGCCATCACCCCGATCTCCCCATCCAGTTCGACATAGGAAATCCCCAGTTCAGCGGCTCTTTGCTCCACGGTGGTTTTTTCTTCAACCAAGGGAACATCTTTTTCAAACCGATAGGCAGCGTCATCATCCACGGTCATTTTGCCATCTGCAGCAAGGGCCTGAGAATCTGCAATAACTAAAGGGTTGATCTCGATCAATTCAGCATCGTATTTTCTATAGATTTGATAAAGTTTCAACATAATATCAGCAACTTCTTTGGCGATCTGACCCGTCAAACCAAGCTGTCGTGTGATCTCTCTGGCGGCATAAGGTTGTAAGCCAATGTTAATATCGATGAGCCGTTTAACCAGTAGCTCTTCAGCGACTTGTTCAATCTCAACGCCCCCAGCTGCTGAAGCAATCAATAACGGCTTGCGTCGTGCCCCATCATAGGTAATCGCCAAATATAATTCCTTTTCAATGGTTAGTTTTTGTTCAACGAGAATTAAATCAACCTTAAGTCCCTTAAGATCCGTCGCCAAGAGTTCACGCGCCTTTTCAGTAGCCTCTTGAGGGTCCGACGCAAACTTGATTCCACCGGCCTTACCCCGCCCCCCTGAAAGAATTTGGGACTTAATGGCCACAGGACCGATTTGGGCAACAAAATCCCTGACCCCTTTAGCATTGGTAAACACTCGCCCTTGGGGCACTGGAATCCCATTATTCCTGAAAATTTCTTTGGCCATATACTCATACAGTTTCACCTTAACGGCTCCTTTCGGCTTACCTTATTAACAATAGTGAGCGAACGTTAGTATGACTTTTAGTCCAATTTATTATTATCCGAAACATTCGAACTATTTGTCTCTTTGTATTTCTATGTCTTAAGAGCGAATACCTTCCCAAAACGGATATTTTGTATACATTATTATGATTTCTTATGGTCACAATTTGATTTGGCATTTTGTGTGGCTTATTGTTGGCATATAAAGAAAACTTGGCTGGCGCCAAGCTTTGGCGAAGGCGGCCGCCTTAGTTGCACTGATGCGCTGGCCATGGATGGCCGAGTGTCCCTGTAGCCATGAACGACGAGAAGGGACCTTACCAGAAATTTATACTTTCTGACAGTATTAAAAGCGACCCCCAAAAGGGGCCGCTTCATTCAAGGATATATACCTTAGCCTAGTTAGTCCTTAAGGGCTTTATATTTATCCCAATAAACCGTTTCCGTTAACACTTCGCCGCCAATCCCCATGTTACTATATTCGTGCTCATCTAGGGTTACAGTAAACGCAGCCATAGGAATACCTAAAGCTTGAGAAGCAGCTTGGCTCATTCCATGAATTAAACTCCTCTTTTGATCAATAGTCAGGACAGGCCCATCAAAACTAATCATTGGCATTTATAAAGCACCTCCGCTAATTCATTCTTAAACTCTTATATAAAATTACCGTTAAAGTCAGAAAACATGTAATCTGGATCGGCATCATTTAGTCTTTATTTTACCTAATTTAGCATAAAAACCCTTCAATTGTGTAACGCGTGTAACGGGGACAGTCCCCGTTACACGCCCATGCCCGAAATTAACCTTTTTTAATCCCGCAAACTGGACAATTCTGCAGTGCCAATGGCACCTCAAGTCCGCACTTATCCATCAACTCTGCATTGACCAGAATTTCAGACGTCGTCCCATCCGCTGCAATCTCACCATTTTTGATCACGATGGTCCTATCACATATCTCGAAAATCATATCCAAATCGTGACTAGTGATAATTTTTGTATGTTTAAAGCTCGTAAGCAGTTCCATGACCCTCCGTCTAGATTTTGGATCCAGTGCGGCCGTGGGTTCATCCATTAGTAGAATGTCTGGCTGCATTGAAAGTACCGAGGCAATAGCTGCAGCCCGCTTTTCCCCGCCAGATAACTTGAAGGGCGCTCGATCTTTTAAATGAAGAATTCCAACCAATTCTAAAGCATGCAGGACGCGCTTTTCAACTTCCTTTTCATCAAGCTTATAATTACGAGGCCCAAAGGCAACATCATCATAAACGGTGCTCATAAATAACTGGTCGTCAGGATCCTGAAAAACCATCCCTAACCTTTGACGAATCATCGAAAGGGTCTTTTTTGTAACGTGAACGTCTCCCACACAGACTTCACCCTGGCTTGGAAAAAGAACCCCCATGAGCAACATCAAAAGCGTCGATTTTCCTGCACCATTGGCTCCAATAATTCCTACCGACTCTCCATGATAGATACAAAAGGACATCCCATTGACCGCTTCATGGTCATCAGGATAACTATAATGCAGATCCTTAGCCTCAAGTTTATGATGACTCATCTTATCACTCCCGTTATCAATGAACCGATTACCATCGGAATATTATAAATCCTTGCCGCCGCGAAGAATAACACCCATCCTGCTAAATAAGCCAACTCCCAGACTCTAATTTCTTTAAAGCCTCCTGTATGGTACTCCCCTGTAAAACCTCTTAAACACATTGCTTCGTAAATACGCTGGGCTCTGTCGAATGTGCGGAGGATTAGCTGACCAGCTAATGAGCCCCATGCACTTCGGTGAACACCCTTCTGTTCTGGGGCCCTCAGTGAATACGCCCTTAAGGTTCGAGCTACCTCCTCCATCAGTACCGAGATATATCGATAGGTTAAGAGCAGCTGGAGTACAAATACACGAGGAATTTTCAACATCCGTAATGCCCCTGCTAGTCGGTCCATTCCCGTTGTAGCAATTAGAAGAAGGGCTGCGGTTACGGTTAACCCACTCTTGATTAAAATGGAAAGAAAGGTGATCCACCCTCTTGAGATTTCTTTTCCACCCAACAGATAGATTTGATGGTCGAAGAAAGGGTTTAGGATACCTATTCCAATCATGAACGGTGAAACAAGTAAGATCCTCATAAATATAGGTTTCACTGGAAGTTCTGCTAGAGCAAAGACCATTGAAGGATAAATAAGAAGTGGCAGCAAACCGCCAATATCGTATTTTCCAAACGATACGACCACAGTTAGATAACTAACTGTGGTCAACAATTTCACGAGAGGATGTATTTTGTGTATGGCGGTTTCCTTCCGGGCCAGGTCATCGAGAATCCGCATATTATACAATGAATTCATTATATTCGACATATCAACAATCCGATCCTAATTTAAAATTAAAGGCAGGGTTATCCTCCCCACCTATGAACTATTCTAGCCTAGGTTCTATTTTTCCTTCTTTTAGCCAAACTAATGCCGGATCCCACAAGGCCTGCCAAAACAAGCGTCATCCCACCACCAACCAAACCTGATGTACTAGTTCCGCCACTGACTGCAGGCCAAGCTTCTTCGCTTTCTCCAGCACCTTGTTCCGTTTCAGTTTCTGGTGCCCTAAAGGCATAACCAGGTAAAAATGCCGTTTTATTCTGTATTTCAGACAGACTTTGATGAATGCCATCTTCCGCCTTCAGCTCTTCTTTACCGGCTGTCTTAAACATGGACCATTCCAAACCATCAGGATTTGAAGAGGCAAACCAGGATAACACTACCCCTGTAAGCACTGCAACAGCAACAAGTCCTGTAACAACCTTCTTAATGGAGATATTACCAATAGCTTCTCCTGTGGCTGCCTTTTCAAGAATTTCTGGGCGCGACTTCCAAATATAAGTTACAATAGCGGTTGTGACAAGGCCTTCTACCACACCGATGGCAAGATGAATGGGCTGCATTAATAAGACAAACGTCCCAAAAGGTAATTCGGTCTTTCCGGAAAAGAACGTTTCCAGTACAACACCGAAAGCACCCATTTGAAGTCCGATAATTGCGGTAAGCATTGCTGCACCAAATATTCGCTTAGTAGAATACCCTTTTCGCATGAGCATTTTATAAATCAAGGGGTAGGCAATAAAACATGGGAAAAAACCGAGATTAAAGACATTACTACCTAAGGCCAGCAAACCTCCATCTGCAAAAAACAAAGCTTGTATCGTGAGAACTGACGCGATCGTAAGGAAGCCCGCATAGGGACCCAGTAAAATTGCAAGAATTAAACCTCCTCCTAGATGCCCGCTGGAGCCTGTTCCCGGTATTGAGAAATTAATCATCTGGGACGCAAAAATAAACGCTCCCATGACTCCCATCAAAGGAATTTTCTTTTCATCCATCTCATTTTGAATTTTCTTAATCGAGTAAGCCGCAACACCCGCTGTTGCAACCCACATGGTTCCACCAACTAAAGGTGAAATCAAGGCGTCTGCCATATGCATAGTATTCCCTCCAACATATTATTAGTCCATATCTCATTCTTTTTCTTTCTCTTATTCGAACTGATGATTGGTCTAAAGGTTAGGTATTTTTATTGAAGCATTGAAGCACCTTCCTCTCCAGTAAACAAAAAAACCATGAAGTAGACTCTAACGAGTCAAACCTCCATGGTTTTTACTAAGATCTTCAGATCTTATTTTACTATTCTACTGTTAACTGTTGTATTCTATAACCATTTCGCAAATTCCTGCTAATATATTGAAAAAATTTAAAAATAATTCTATTGAAGAAAGCCCTGATATTTAACACCCTGGGCAACTTTTTGTAGCCTAGGGTGTTGGTTTGAGTAAATAGTTATGTACTGCTTTTTCAGTTTACTCTTGTTTAGTGAAGAGTCATGTTATCGAGTCAAAGCATCTATGAAGTGAATATCCCCCTGGCACTTCATTTGTTCATAGCGATGTTTTATACTTGAACAACTCATAAAATTTCGCCAATCCTTTCTACATTAATTGTAGTATGAGGAAAGGATGCTAACTTTATTCCTTGAAAGTAGCACAATATTTTCCCTCAAGGAGTATTACTTGCCCTTCTTGAAAAATAAACCCCCTTAGCTTGGGATCACGACAATTTGGTTTTGTACCCTTTCCACGCTAACCGGAACTCCATACGCCTGAGTGATATTTTCTGCCGTCATCACCTCCGGGCCGCCGGCCACGAAAACCTTCGTATCCTGTAGTAATACGAATTTGTCCGAGAAGCGCAAGGCTAGGTTAAGACCGTGCATGACGGCAATCACCGCAATAGCCTTCTCTTTAGCCGCGGTCTGGATGGTTTTCAACACTTCCATTTGATTTCTCAGATCCAAGTTGCTAGTAGGCTCATCCAATAACAGAACCTCAGGTTCCTGGGCCAAGGCCCTAGCGATGACGACTTTCTGCAGTTCTCCTCCGCTCAGTTCATCTAAGTAGCGAAGAGCAAACTTCTCCAGACCCGTTTTTGCTAAGATCCCGTGCACCAACGCCAAATCCGACGCTGTCGCTTCCCACTTGATGTAGGGTTTGCGGCCCAAGAGCACAGCGTCAAAGACGGTCTGGCGGTTGCTCTCGTAGCGTTGTGAGACATACGCCATTTTAAGGGCTATCGCCAAGCGACTAAGCTTAGACACTTCCTGCCCCTCCAATAAGACACTTCCCTTTTTCGGTAACAAAATCTTGTTCAAGGTCTTGAGCAGCGTCGATTTTCCAGCGCCATTGTTCCCTAAAATAGATAGGAACTCCCCCCTTTGTACAGTAAAGCCTACATTCTCTAATATTGTGCGAGAGCTGTATCTAAATTCTATCCCATTCACTGCTAAGATCATCGCAACTTCGACCCCCTCACCAGAAGATAGAGAAAGAGAGGAGCCCCTAGAAAGGAAGTGACTGCCCCAACAGGCAAAACCACGGGCGCAATAATCCTTCTGGACAGGGTATCTGCAGCCAGAAGGAGCAAGGCACCCATCACCCCAGACGCTGGAATAAGGAAGCGATTGTCCCCTCCGATCAAGCGCTTCACGAGGTGTGGAGCCACGAGACCAATGAAGGCGATGATTCCCAAAAAGGAAACGACTGTGGCTGTGATCAAAGAGGCAAAGAACATCCCCCACTGTCTCGTCTTTTCCACGTTGACACCGAGACCCTTGGCCGTTTCTGCCCCATTGTCAAGGGCATTGTAATTCCAACGGTTAAACAAGAAAAAGAGCAAGGATCCTAAGACTACAAAGGACATAATCCCCAACTCACCCCAAGAAGCCCGCCCGATGTCGCCGAACGTCCAAAAGACGACGGCAGCTACATTAACATCATTGGTGAAATACTGCAAAAGCATAGTGGCTGCGGAAAAGAGAGATCCCAACGCGACCCCAGCTAACACCATAGACTCCGGTGACACTCCCTTATATTGGGCCAGAAAGAGAATGATCATGGTCGTAAGCATGGCCGCTACGAAGGCTGAGATTGTGACAATATAGGGGCTGTTAATCAGCAGCGCTCCTCCGCCTGTACTTGGAGTACTACCTGCTCCCCAGCCGATGATGGCCAGCGCAGCCCCAAAGGCTGCGCCTTGAGCAATACCGAGGGTACTCGGAGAAGCTAAGGGATTTCTGAGAATAGTTTGCATGACCGCACCAGCAACCGCCAAACCTATCCCAGCCACCATCGCTGCCAGCACTCGGGGCAAGCGGATGGACCAAATGATAATCTGAGAATTCCCCTCGGTTTGGCCGAGTAAAGTCAGTAACACTTGCATGGGAGAAAGCTCGGCTGAACCGGCACTGATAGCATATAAAGCAAGTACTGCTGTCATAACAACCAAACCTAACAGGATTAATTTCTTCTTCCACGTATATCTCAAGTAATGGGTGGTTATCCCGCCCTCTAGCACGCTTTCCTCGCCTACCAACTCTATCACCTTCCTAGCTCCAGCTTTTTGAAGCCCCCTAAATCCCGTTCCATTTCTGAATATAAAGGCTTACCTAGAAGGAACTGATAAATTTCATCACTCTTCTTGATCGGATCGATGTCTTGGAACTGTTGAGGAAAGATAATCTTTCCTGCGTAATAAGAGTCAGCAAATGCCGTCTCTATATTGGTAGAATAGTTATTATAAGGAATCTGGTTATAAACTTGGCCCTTCTTCACAGCACTCAAAGACTGGTACAATGCCGGGTTTTTCTTATAGTCCTCCGTAACTAGCGCATACCCTCCTGCATCAAGAAACAAAATATCCGGATCCCAGCTAATGAGTTTTTCTTTATCAGTCATAAAGCTTCCGCTTTTTCCCGTTTCATCCACGACATTTTTTGCTCCAATGAACATAAATGGCGGGTATTTGGCCTGAGTGCTTTCAATCCCGTGCACTCCTTTCATGCCCACAGCCCCTACATAAACTTTTGCTTTATTCCCCTCAGGAACTCCCTTCGTCCGTTCCCCCAGGTCCTTTTCACTTTGTTTGAGATAAGCAACAACATCTTGGGCCCTCTTCTCCTTACCTATGATCACGCCGATCATACTTATGGAATTGTAAAGATTCTCGTCAAACGTCGCCGCATTGCCATAGCTCAGAACGACTACCGGAATGCCCGTCTTGGCTTGAAGTTGATTCGCCTTCTCTTTATCTACGAGAGTGCTAACAAAAATCACATCTGGTTTGACCCCAACCAAGCTCTCCTCATTAGGGGCTGTATCCGGTCCTCCCTGTCCAATACTCGGGAGCTTTTTCAAGTCTGGATAAGCCAGCATATAGGATCTTCCTGGCGAAGGTTTTTTCTCAATTTCTTCAATCCCCACCACCATGGACGCTCCTTCGTCGTAGGTCACCAACCGTAATGCACCGGGTCCAATCGCCACGACCCTTTTGACAGGAACCGCTAGTTCTACCTCTCTCCCAGCCAGATCCGTAATTTTATGTTTCTGAACCTTAGCCACTGTTGGAACTGTCCCAGCTTCCTTCGTACCTGCAGTCCCTCCGCATCCCGCTAAAAGCAACATCGGCATAAGCAGAGCCAATAATAACGCCATCACTTTTCTCATTTTACCCATCCTCTCAACACAGCATCCACACCACAAGCATCATTCTGCATAATGCTGACTATCCCACTTTTCGGATTGTACGGCTCCCCCTCTAAGGCTCGGAGCACCTTCAATCCGATCCGAGCCGCTTGGAAGCCAATCGCCGAACCAGGGCAAATATGCTCGTGAAATTCCACACAACGCTCCCAATCTTTCTTAACTAGTTCGTCCATATTTCCTTCACTCCTTAATTTTGATTTTTCTTTGAATAAAAAAGACCATGAAGCTGACCTTATTAAAAGGCCAGACCTCCATGGTCTATTTTTCATGATTCAGTCTCATCTTCTCATTAATTGTTAATAATTGATAATTGTGTATTCTACATTAACTTCGAAATCCCTGCTTTAGTATGGAAAAATATTACGCCCTCCTGCCGCAAGTCGGTGGGAGGGCTTCGTACTTTGGTAACTTCTTTGGCTTTCTCGGCTAGTACTTTATGAAGCGATTTTGGCACTCGGATGTTGAACTTGCCGGAAAAATCACTGCTCTTTGATACTCACAATAAATCAGATTACAACAGTTTGGTTTTGCATTCTTCCAACTAACCGGAACCCCATACACCTGAGTGATATTTTCTGCCGTCGGCATCTTCGGGAGACAGATCTACAGCACTCCCCCAATCAAAGTCTTTGGTAATATTAAGGGTTGGAAAAGAACCAGGAAATTTAATCTTGACTATTGAAAATCATAAAAAACTATAAACCGTAGAAGGGATTAGCACATTTGTGTAGAATACTATCTGCATAGACAAATATTCATTATGAAAAACGAGACCATGGAGGTCTTGACTTGACATTAAGTCTGGTCATTATTTCCATGGTCTTTTTCTATTTACAAGGAGGTGATTATAGGCATATGAGCCCATGCCGGATGTCTTTCCATAGTTTGTAATGTAATGAATTCCACGTTCCAAAACCTTCAAAATCTTGCTGCATCTTACGTGCGAAAATGTCAACTCATAATCCTAAGGAAAGTTTGGATCCTTACGGTATACTATCAACTTCAGACCTAATGATAGCCTGATCTGACCGTCACGATATCATTGGGTCTGACCCTAACTAAAATGAGCCTTTCCCAGGCAACCACAAATGGACTTGTTCTGGTAAAGCTTTTATAATTCTAAAAGAAGGAGCTAAACGAAATGTGTGAATCAAATGCCTATCTCAAAGATGGAGATAACGAAGTCATGCTCATGGAGTCGGTTGATACCATTGAGCCCTACGAAAATGGCCTTAAACTAATGGATAGCTTCGGCAAACAAATGTTTATCAAAGCTAAAATTAAAAACATGACCCTTCTCAATCACCGTATTATTTTAGAAAAGTTACCCCTAGATAACCTCTAGGAGAGCCCTTTATGTGAAAGGAGATCAATTTGTATGTGCAGAGAAAAAACAACGTGGGAAAAATCAGTAGAATTTCATGGGCATGAATGCCCAGGCCTTGCGATCGGCTATAAAGCCTGTGAGGCCGCGATTAAAAAAATGGGTATCCGATTTTCTTCCGATGAAGAAATCATATGTGTAACCGAAAACGATGCCTGCGGAGTCGATGCAGTTCAAGTAATCACGGGCTGTACCTTTGGGAAAGGGAATCTTTTGTATAAAGGCACGGGCAAAATGGCCTTCAGCTTTTATAACAGGTCCAATGGTGAAAGTCTGAGAATGATAATAAAGCCCCTCAAAGAAGAAATGGACCGCCAGCAGCGTCAGGAATACATACTGAACTCGCCTGTAGATCAACTCTTTAATTTCTCAAAGCCGCCGTTTGAGCTGCCCGAAAAGGCACGACTATTTACCACAGTAGAATGTGACTTATGCGGGGAAGGTGCTCCGGAGCATAAGATTCGAATCAATGACGGGAAAAAAGTATGCCTTGACTGCTTCAAAGACTATTCGAGAGGATGGCAATAGCATGGATATAGACTATTTTACCCGTCTCTGGAGCGAGGGAAAGCCTGCCGAACCATCCGGTAAGTCGTTTTGGGACAACAGGGCGGATGAGTTTAACAAGTTGGTTAGTCAAGGCAGTCCTGATCAGCGCATTCGCAAAATCGTTCAATTTTTGTCACAAAAAGGCCTTTTCACCCAGAATAGTAGCGTCCTGGACATAGGCTGCGGTCCAGGACGGTTTGCGGTTGAATTTGCCAAGCAATCAACAGATGTTACAGGCATAGACATATCGGATAAAATGTTAGACTACGCGGTGAAGAATGCCGAAGCCGCGAACCTCACCAATGTCTCATTTAAAAAGTTGAACTGGGATGAGGTCAACCTTGACGAATACGGCTGGAGAAAAAGGTTTGACTTGGTGACCGCCATCAACAGCCCCGGGATCCATGATCAAATCACGCTAGAGAAGATGATCGATGCAAGCAAGGGATACTGCTTTTTGTCCAATTTTGTTGATCGTACAGACTCTGTTCAGGACATTATTCGCACGGAAATTCTTAAACTTAAAGGGATCAAATTTTACAGTAATACAATTTACAGCATTTTTAACATCCTTTGGCTAACTGGATATTATCCCAGTATTACCTATGTCGATACGGATCGAGAACATGTCCGAACGGTGGAAGAAGCTTGTGTTTATTATGGTACGCTCTTTGCAACGGAGAATAACTCAGGCGACGAGAAAGACCATTTAATAAATAGCTACCTTGAAGAGATCTCTATCAATGGATTTGTGACGGAGAAAGTTCAGACGAAAACTGCCTGGATTTATTGGAAGGTCTAGAAAGCCATGAAGCTGATTCTACTGAGTCAGTTTCATGGCTTTTCCTCTGCAAAATCTTAGTGACCAGCCTTCACCAATACCTCTTTCCCCCGAAAGACGATGCCCAGCTTGATGATTTTATGGATTCCCCGCTCGAACAGTTCCTGCTGGTATTCCTTCGCTTCGATCTGCTGCAAAGCTAGCTGAGCGATCTGTTCTAGGTCCTTTACTTCCTCCGGATCGACACTCTTAAACTCGATAATTATGCCCGCCTTGCTCGTATCCCGGGGGATGACCATGACATCATAGCGTCCATACCCACCCTCGCGGTTGGACTTGATTTCATAATCAGGACGCAACCCTACCAGGAGACCCAACACAAAGGCATGGTAGATCTTTTCCGGTACTAAACTATCATACGTTACTTCCCAGGTATTATGTTTGAGATCCTTAAAGGTCAGATAGATAACAGGGTATTGCCCCTGTTTGTCCATGCAGTCCGAATGCTGACTGATCGCCAGGTTCTCGAAAAGGGAGCTATTATCTGTCGCTGATTTTTCCAAAAAGTAATTCAACATAGACATGTTTAGGGTTTTGCCAAAACGCCGTGGGCGGGGAAGCAGGATTACTTTGGAGCCATCTTCCAGGATATCTTTTATAAATAAGGTCTTATCGACATAGTAATAAGCTCCTGTTAGCATTTCTCGAAAATCACTGACACCTATGGCAATTCTTTTCTTCATTATTTAGCACCACCTATCTAAGATCGAACATCGGATCTCCGGTGCTATCACGAAGACCGCACGGAATCGTTCTTAGATTTATACTAATATAATTACCTAAAATTTACAAGTAATTGTTGGGGTCTGGCACCGCAGTTTGCATGACCGCACCCGCCACCGCAAAACCCGTCCCAGCGACCATCGCTCCAATGTCTATACTTTTCTCCCCGACAAGAGATAACGCTGAGGCATATCTTCAAGGGTAATATTCTCGAAACCTGCTTCAGAAAAAATTGCGTGCATAACCTTCTCTTCCGGTATCAAACAGTTCCTCACCGCACCTCCAAGAGACACATGCAGATCATTAATATACACTCTGCTATGCGGATGAAAAACAGAAACTCTTCCCCCACTTCTCAGCACTCTAGCCATTTCATTGGCAGCCCTCTTAAGATCATCAAAGTGCGGAAAGGCCGAGTTACACACAACTTCATCGACTGCCTGATCTGCCAAGGGAATATCCTCAGCATCTCCCTCCAAGAACTCTAAATTAGGCCACTGATACTTTTTCTTAGCTTCTGCCAGCATCTGGGGAGCAAAATCTATTGCCACCACGACTCCGGATGGACCCACGGCCTCGATCAACATCGGAACGAGCACTCCCGTTCCCGTACCTAGGTCAAGAACCTTACTGCCTCGGGACAAAGCAAGTTCTCTTACCATATCTTGCAAGCGGTTTATTACCTCATCATGGATAAGAGTATCCCACTTCGCAGCCTTCTCGTCAAAATAGTCTTTCTTATGCACATCCTGCCACCTCACTTTCTACATTAGGACCACAGATTCACTTTCGTCCTTAGAATACACCTCCATATCCCTTACGGTTGAGTTAAATCAAGTTTCTTAAATCCGCCATAATCCTTAACCATTTGTTCGTAAACAGGTTTACCTAAGAGAAAACTGTAGATTTCCTCACACTTTTTGACGGGATCGATATCTTGAAATTTTTCCGGAAAAATTACTTTCCCGGCATAATAAGCGTCCGCTAAGGCCGTATCGATATTCGTGGTATAAAAATTATAGGGAATCTGACCGTAAACCTGCCCGTTCTTTACTGCACGCAGAGACTGATAAAATGCCGGGTTCTTCTGAGCGTCGGCAAGCACTTTACTGTAGCCTCCTTCATCGATAAAGAGAATGTCTGGATCCCAGCTCACAAGCTTCTCACGTTCGATCATCAAACTGCCACTTTTTCCGGTCTCATCGGCGACATTCCGAGCCCCGATGTTCACAAACGGCGGATACTTAGCCTGAGTGCTTTCAATGCCCTGGGTTCCTTTCACCCCTAATGCTCCCACATAGACTTTCGGCTTCGCTAAATCTGCAATACCCTTTGTGCGCTCTGCCAAATCCACCTGACTCTTCTTAACATAGTTAATGACTTCTTCTGCCCTCTGTTGTGTTCCAATAACCCTGCCGACCAGATCCAAGGAACGATAGACATCATCATTGAACGTTGCCAATTGCCCATAACTCAAGACAACGACAGGAATCCCCGTCTTGTCCTGCAGCTTATCTGCCTTCGCCTTGTCAACCAAGTAGGAGACAAAAATGACATCGGGTTTGACACTCAGCAACGCTTCTTCATCTGGCACGGAATCTATTCCGCCCTGCCCAATCGTCGGAAGAGCCTTAAGTTCCGGATAAGCAAACATATAGGGCCTTCCCGTCGGCACTTTCTTTTCCATATCCTCAATCCCAACGATCCGGTCGGTTCCCTTGGCGTAAGCAACCAGCCTCAATGCGCCCGGCCCGATGGCCACAATCCGTTGAGCGGGAATTTTCACTTTCACCTCGCGTCCAACGAGATCAGTCACTATTTTCACTTCCGGATTTACTTTTCCTGACGCACTTACGGCAACCTGACCTGTCTCCGACTTATTACCTTCCTTTCCAGTTTGAACAGCCGAACAACCCGTCAAAGCCAGTCCTACGATCAGCAAACTGAGAACCCAAGCGCTGCCCTTCATGATCCTTCTACGCATTTCCATAGCCCCTTTCATCTTCCCATTATTTTTCTATCTGAAATTTAACCCGCCCAATCATCATCTCTCGATGACCTTAAACCCATAAAATATAATAAAAAGACCACGAAGTTGACTCTTATGAGTCAAACCTCCATGGTCTTTGCAAACACCTTCATGGTCTTGCTCTGCAATATCATTTATTTCAATACTATATCAGCTATTCTACGATCACTTGCGAATTCCTGCCAAATAGTTCCTTGTTGGAAAATAATTTTCACCTGGGGATCACGACACATTAGTTTTGTACCCTTTCAACAAATAACCCGGACTCCCTTAGGAAAATCCAATCTCCAAAACAATACAATTCGCTCCTTCAGTAATCATGAAACCGATTCGATAGAATCAGCTTCCTGATTTCTTACTCTTGTGATAGTTTCTGTAACACTATAGACTAGGAGCAAAGCCACTACCTTTTCTCAATTTGTTCATCGAATAGCTGAAATATAGGAGGCAATTTAATGAGACATCAATATCCGCTGGGGATATTTTCGTGGTTTGGTTTTGTACTTCCTTTTCAAGAACGACTCAGACTAATCAAAGAGGCTGGGTTTACTACGACCTCTATCTGGTGGGAAGACGAAGACACTCCATGGCCGGTCAAGAAAGAGAGTATGCCTCAATTAGTCAGAGACATGGGTCTAGTCTTAGAGAATTTACATGTCCCATATAATAACTCTAGTGAGTTATGGTCAGAGCGCGAGTCCGTGAGGTCCGAATTTATCCAAAGACATATCCGGTGGCTTAATGATTGTGCAACCCATCGTATACCGATGATGGTCATGCATTTGACAGAAGGCGTCGACGCTCCAGCGCCAAATGGTGATGGTACGAAAAGTTTCAGAGAACTCGTGAAGGTTGCCGAGGAGCTTGGGATAATGATCGCTATCGAAAACACCCGTAGAAGTGATAATGTTCCCTATTTACTCTCCAAAATTCAATCGAACTATTTGGGTTTTTGTTATGACAGTTCTCATCACTTTCTATCGGACAAACAGGACTTCAACCTACTTGAAAATTTTGGAGAGCGGCTTGTAGCGACTCATTTGTCGGATAATGACGGACTCGAAGACCGGCATTGGTTACCTGGGCATGGCATTATTGATTGGGTTATGGTAGCCCAACACTTTCCAACCGGTTATCGAAGGTGCTTGACGCTAGAAGCTTATCCGACGACTGAGGAACGCGAGGAGTCTCCTGAGATCTATCTTAAAAGAGCCATTCAAAAAGTTAAAAACCTGCGCGATCAATTAGGTATAGAAGGCTTAAGCGGATAGTGTGGATGCCAAGCCAGTGCTCACTCCATCAAACCAAATTTAACGTTTATCCTGTCTAGCTTTTTTAGCCAAGGCTTTGCCAATACAAAAACGAAGATCAGGGTTGACACTGCGTTAGAAAAATCAAACCAAAAACTTGATATGTAAGCTGCTACTATAGCTTGCCAGGTGATAGGATTGATAAATCCGATGATAAACCAGAGATTCATGACCCATCCAAAGGCGAACCCTGCTACTAATCCATAGATTGATAAGCTTAATCTCCCTTTGAGAAAACCTGCATTTCTCAATATCCCTGCGACAAAACCGATCATCCCCCAGCAGAACATTTGCCACGGGGTCCATGGACCTTGTCCGAAAAATAAATTCGAGGCTACCGCAGCTGTAGCCCCTGTCAAAAATCCCGCCTCCGGTCCGAACGCCATAGCGCTGATTATTATAATGGCTGAAGTCGGCTTAAAATTGGGAATTGGGGCAAAAGCAACCCGTCCTAAGGCCGCAAGCGCGGCCATGACGGCAATAACTACCAATTCTCTGGCTTCCGGCCTACGTTTTTCAAACTTTAAGAAGAAGGGAACCATCGCCACAATCATAAATATTACACTTAATAAACCGTAGTTCTTATCCCCGCTTAACGTCGATAGCACCAACAACAACGGTAATAAAATGATGAACATAATTCTTACCACTTTTGTGTATTTGCTTATCCGCTTATCTTGCATAGTGCAATCACGTCCTCACAAGTCACTGCCTTGGGAAATATTCCTCTGGCCATTCGGTTGGCAGCGGTCGTATAAAAATTATTTCCTGCAAAAAACTCCTTCGCTTTTCCTTCTGATACAATATTCCCGTCAAACATCATGGCACATTGATCAGCATACTCCGCCGCAAATTCGATATCATGAGTTACAATAACGATCGCAACATCTTGGCTACCTAATTTTTTTAAGATTTCACCTAATTCTTCCTTAGACTCTGCATCAAGCCCCTTTGTCGGCTCATCTAATAACACTATTTTGGGATCTAATAGTAATAACTTGGCGAGTGCCACTTTTTGCTGCTCTCCACCACTTAAATCATACGGATGCCGTTCAAAAAATTTAGTGATTCTCAATTCTATGGCAATCCTGTCAATTTCAGTGCTTAGAGTCTCCTTATCCAGTCTAAGCATCGTTGCCGCCTCTTCCAGATCCCCTAAGACGGTATCGCAAACAAATAAAGCCGTTGGATTTTGAGGTAAGAGAGCAAGATTGTTTCGATAAAGTTCTTTAGCTTGGAAAGCCTCTATTTTTTTACCATTAATGACAACCTTTCCTCTATACTGTTTTAGTAATCCTGAAATCACGCCTAACATTGTCGTTTTACCGGTTCCGTTGCCACCTAACACACAGAGTATTTCCCCCGAGTAGGCCTTAAGCGAAAATCCCCGCAAAATGTCATTCCCTGCCTTTGAATACTTAAACCATATTTCTTCGGCTGCAATGACAGGCTTTTGCTTTTGCTTTTGAGCTCGATCATTCACTTGATCATCAAAGACTTTCTCAACCGGAATCATATATTCAGCGAGCCATTTTCTCCCGTCCCGCACGCTTAAAGGACAATGATTGCCCAACCTTATCTCGCTATAAATCCGAATTGCAGACGGCAATCCTTTAAACATACTCTGTTTATGATGACTATTGGCTAATAGTTTGGCTGTTTGCTCTGGTGTATCAAAGCAAACGATTGCTCCTTTTTCCATGACTACAATTCTATCGGCCATAAGGAATACTTCTTCAAGTCTATGTTCTGTTAAAATGACGGTAACTGCTAATTCTCTATTTATTTTGGCGACCGTTGCTAGAAAATCTTGAGCCGCAATGGGATCGAGCTGAGCCGTTGGTTCGTCCAAGATTAGCAGCTTTGGTTGCATGGCCATCACCGAGGCTAAATTCAAGAGTTGTTTTTGTCCGCCGGACAATTCATCAACCGATTTTCTAAACCATCCATCTATGCCAAAGAAGCTCGCCATTTCTGCCACCTTACGACGAATTTCAGAAGTACTTAGCCCTGAATTTTCAAGACCAAACGCCAATTCATGCCAAACGGTATCTGTCACCAGCTGAGTTTCGGGATTCTGCATCACAAATCCAATTTCAGAGGCCGCCATTCTTTGATCTAATTTCTCAATTTCTACCCCTCTATAATATACCGTACCTACCTTACTACCATGCGGTGTAATCTCACGCTTGATATGCCGTAAAAGTGTGCTCTTGCCACAGCCTGACACGCCACATACTAAAACAAACTCGCCTTCCTTAATCTCTAAATTTACACTTTCCAGTGCTCTTTCCTGAGTATTAGGATAGGAAAAGCTCAAGTTTTCTATTTGTAAGCACGCCATTTGCAGCTCTCCCTTACTTCGATAATAATCGGTAAAAGTGCTAATACAGCAAATGCTATATATAGGACAATAGCTTGGGGAGATAAATTCAAAGGCCTGATTGACGGGTAAAATTGCATTGTCCCATATCCTGAAAAATACCCCGCAAAGCATATGCCCGCTAGTACGCTAATCAACCCTAATACCAAGCCATCCCGCGTATCAAATTTAAAGAGTGAAAAGGTCGTTCTGTTTTTCAGTCCATACCCTCTAGCCTTCATTGAATCTGCCGTTTCAATCGCATCCTCCATTGACCAGCTCAGCAGTATGGATATGACTCTCATTCCCTTTTTTACTCTCTCACTTAGACTTCCTGTCCTTTGATCCAACCCTATCGTATGTTGAGCATTGGATATTGTCTTGAGTTGATATTTTAACTTGGAAATCATTCTAATGGTCATTGTAATCAGCAGGGCTACCGCCGGAGTCAGCTTGGCAAACAAATATAGAAATTTATCCGATGTAATAACTTTACTGTAACAAGAGAACCAAGCCAGAATGGCGATCAGAGACGCCGCCGAACATATTCCATACAATATAGCTTCTAAGGTAATGGGATTGTCCATGAAGAAAAACAACGTTGTTCTTCCTCGATGATTAAATAAAGGATTGCTAACTGCGATTAATAAGAACATGGGGAGGTAAACTAAGAAACTTAACTTCACGCCCCTCCTCCCATTCAAAATGAAAGAGAAAATAAGGGCTGAAATTAAGGTTACTCCCAAAAAAACCGGCTGCATAAAAAGCATCGTAAATACTATCATTACTGCAAAAAATACAAAGCTTACTGCTGGATGCAACGATGAGAATGCTCTGTTCAAAGGCTGCTCTCTCCCTTACTTCCGTAGCCACTTTCTCCCGGTCACTTCTGTCCCAAATCTTTGCCCATATTACAGGTGTAATTCCATTCAATGGTGTCACCATTTTTAAGCTTAGTTTGGTTACACCCATAGTTCGCATACACTTTGTTGACACAATACATCCATCCGCTTAAAGGTCCGCCGTCAAGCTCATAAAGATTATTAATCGCTTTAATATAGGCTGTTCCACTGGAACCTTCATACTGCATCTGAATATTATTTTCGCGAACGACAATCTTCAATACATCAAACACAGTTTCTCCCTCTTTAAACTCTACTTTTGTGGGGGGCAAAATAACTCCATTAGCAGGAACGACATCTTTAAAGTTTTCCTGCTTGTCGAGACCTTTAGCAACTGCAGTCTGACAGTTGATGGCAATAGTTACTGCTGGCGTGTCTGTTTTTTCAGGTTGTATAGGAATCGGCACTTGAATGGTCGGCGTTTGCGCAGAAGGAGTAGCTTCAATAGTTGTCGTGGGTGCCGATATGATTTTGGGAGCATTTTCTTGATTTTGGGCGCTATCTATTGTTTTAGGTAGATCTGCTTTAATTGGTTGTTCAACTTGGGATTTACTGCTATCCGATGAATTATTTTTGTTTACTGACCCAAGAGAAGTATTGCTTGATACCTTATTCACACTGTCCTTAGTCAACCCTGATGCAGCTTTCTTATCTACGCCACACCCCGTTAAAAGAAGAGCCACTACTAACAGAAACATGGCAAGAAACGATGCTAGCTTTTTCAAATTATAATCCTTCCCTCACACATCTTCTTATATATGAGGGTCCATATGGATCATGATCATAGCTTATCTAATCGTTAACGGACCCTCATATATTACGCACTCTATTACTCCTGTCCTAAATCGTTACCCCTACCACAGCAGGTTTAGCTTCCAGCAAATGATATAACATTCAGAGTCACTGATGCATTCTTCTAAGCTCCTAGCGTTCAAATGAGCATGATTCTATTCTCCGGTATTATCAAAAGAAGCCAAAACCGCCAGAGTTTTCTAGGGACGAAAATCATATAAGGACGTCTTTCCATCCTTTAATCTGACATAAGAGGCTAAGGCCAGCAGGGCTTGCACGGAAGCAGTGTTATCCGAGTTCCCCGTTAATAGATGTTTAAAACCACCGTCCGCGGATCTAAATTGAAGCAAGGCACTCAATAGTGTGTTGTTATTTTTAATGAACATCGAGTTAGTATCAAGATCGATCCCTAACGACGATAAAGCAATCATTGTTTGGCTAACACTCTCACTACTGTCTGTGCCCCCGGATTTGAATCCTCCCTCCGAATCCTGGAGTGTGCTTAAACAAGCTAACGCCTTATTCACAACAGCCTGCACTTCCGGATGGCTGTCTGAATGGTAAGGGGCTAAAGCCTGAAGAGCCATCGCAGTAATATCCGGATCACTATCACCCGTTCCGTCCAGGGAGAATCCTCCATCAGGCAATTGCTTGTTCAGAATGATTTTTAATAATTTTTCTGTCGTCCATTGAGCAGCCGAAGGTAAATTATAATCACCGCTGTTCAACGCAAGTAGTGCAAAAATCGGCCCATTGATGCCCTGAGCTTCAATATCAGGATAATTGGCGATCTCAGCAATCAAGTCCTTGCCACCGAAATTGCGGGGATCTCCTTTGGCCGCTCCTACAGCCAAGCTTATTCTGGCCAGGTCAGTCACTTTCCGTGTGACGGAGTTCCAATCTTGGCCAATGTACTTCTCGTTTTCCGCCAGATAAGAGGACAAGCCATCGTTGAGGTCCAGCCGACCCAGTCCGACAGTGGGCCAATTATAGACCGTAGGATCAATAATTTCACCTGAAGCAGCTTGCGTAAAGGCCGCTTGGATATAAGCCTTTTCCCAGACTGCTAAACCACTGATAGTTTCATCCACCTGCTGGCGGGTTGTAGCTCCTTCCTTAGGCTGAACTAAATTAGGAACTAGCGTACGTAGTTTGGTTTCTTGATCTGCGCTGATAATCCCTGTCCCTCCCACAATAACCAGCTCGGTGGTTGTTCCTTTGTGGGCGGTTAGGAAACTTGAAGCGGCTTCTGGTATGGTATCATCAACCATAATAACCGGAGAGAAAGAATGCGCAGCCAAATTCCCCGCGGTTAAGGCATCGGCAAAATTTAAACCGGTCACTACATAAACCCTGTCCGTATTAAGGTTTAACCCCTGGGCTGTAGCTGTTGCAGTCGCATAACGGTCACTTCCAGCGTAGCGTACCACTCCCGGCAAACGCTGAGTGATATCCTCCGGTATGACGTAACTGCCGCCCACCACAATGGTGGAACTAACTTTTTGCGCAGTCAGTGCTTGAACTGTGGGATCTGGGAGAACCGTTCGTTCCGTGAAAAGAATCGGGATTCCCTTGTAGGCAGCATAACTGGATACAGCGAGAGCATCCGCATAACTATTTTCACCACCATTAGCTATGATGGCCTTCCCGGTTGTACCCAAGGCAGTGGCAATCAGAGCTGCCGTGCTATAACGGTCCGACCCACCATAGCGCAACACATTGTCCGCTCCGTAGACTTTTTCCAGTTCAGCTTGGATAGCCTGGGAAATGACGGCTGTCCCTCCGATTAAAGTAATCTTTTTCGGCGTCATTTTCTGTATTTCTTCCAGTGTTGACGGAGTAAGAGTATTTGTCTCTGTTAACAGGATAGGAGCGTTGAGCTTAAAGGCTAAGGGAACGGCAGCTAGGGCATCGGAAAACGCATAGGCATTAACCAGAACCACATTGTCTGCTCCGGCTTTCCAGCCCTGTGTAGCTACCACATTGGCTGTTTGGAACCGGTCAAGGCCGGCCAAACGCTTAGGCACACTAGAAACATCTGCCATGACAGCATACGTGGAGAAGTGATAAGTAGGCACGGATAGGGTCTTGGTAATCGGGTCAAAAACGCCGCCCAACTTAACCCAATCGTTTTTGGTCGTATTCCACCAATAGATGGCCAGTTGTTGGGTCGTGATCCCGCTGGGAAGATCTCCTGACGCGACAGGGAAACTAATTTCAACGGGCGCATTAAACTGAACAGGCTCTTCCTGGACAGCACCTTTGGAACTTTCAAGGCCAAACTGACGCTGGTATTTAAGAGGATTGAGTACTGTGGCACCTGTGTCGGCCTTAGGTGGAGTCGTCACCTTACCTATCTCGACGGTAAATTTAACCGGAGTGCTCTGATTATTTAACGCTCCTGGCGGCACAGTCAGCTGAACTCCGTCTGCCGCCTGCAGGACCACCCGCTCGGTAGCCGTCGAACTTACAGAGGGAGTATTTTCTGGGAGTCTAGCTCCGGCCTGTTGCTGGGCCGTGACATTAGTTAAGACTGCCAATGCGTCCTGATTAGTTTGGCTGTTTGAGCCAACCGGATTAGTGACTGTTGGCTGGGCTGGAATTGAGCTAGCGCTGGTAGCCGTTCCTGCACCGCTGTTATCCGGAGCACCTATGTCTTTGCCCATATTGGTTGTATACCGCCAAACTACTACATCGCCGATTTTTTAAAGTAATTGCCGCTGCACCTACACTTGGATAAACACCATTTACGGAATACATCCAACCGCTTGAAGGACCATCAGTACCTGCGTTGATCCCATTAATCCCGCTGACATAAGAACCCGACCCAGTAACAGCCGCCTGGCCGAGCTTCCTTATCAGAACGGAATAAGCCGTATCACCACTTTCCAAGGGCACGGTTGTCGACGGGAGAATAGTTTGTCCATTCTTTCCGACAACCGTCAAAGTAATATTACTTTGGACAGGCGGCTGCGTAATACTTCCGCTACCTGTCGGCGTGGAATCGGAAACCGTTATCTGCAAAGTCTGAGGATTGCCGGCACTGAAGATAAAATTGAGAATTGTTGTTCCTGTCGGCTGTTGGGCTAGGTAGCCTTTAGCAATAGTTACAGTACTGCCAGCGGCTGATACCGTATAGTCGCTCCCTGCCGTCAGCGTAGTCCCGTCATTGGTTATACTGGTTAAAATATGTCCGTTAAGCGTCATTGTTATTGGCACATCGGCTTGATTAGCAGTATTCTTGTCAAAAACAGCCGTCACAGGGGTTATAACACTATTATTGTTTCCCTGGGGACTGCTTTCTTGCAGTCTCTGCCAGACCGATTTATGGGCATTTAGATCCCCCAATGCAATCAAGGACTGATAGGTTGCCATAGCATCAGTTTTTCCTGGATTATAAGGAGAGTAAAACGATCCGTCGTCTAACTGAAAACTGAGCAAATCATCCAACATGGTTTTCCCGTTCTTTTTCCAGCCATCCGCCAAGGGATCTTCACCGACAGCCACCAAACCTGAAATTACTGTAGCTACACTGTTTGGATTATCTGTTCCCCAGGAAGCAAATCCTCCTGTATCCTGTTGTATCCCCTTAAGGTAAGCCTTGGCTTTAACCATAGAGTCGGTAACACCAGCTACCGTTTGATGGTTAGCCAGAACCAGCAAGGCCATCCCTGTTTGATCAGGATCACTAGTGTTGTAACCAGTTGAGTAAAAAAATGCTCCGTCCGAATTTTGATATGCCAATAAATTTGATATTGCTTTTTCTTGGTCATACTGTGTTTTCGCAGCATCTAGAGCGAGCATGGCCCAGATTTGGTCGCTCGAAGTTGGACCATAGGAACCTGGGAATGCACCTGTACTGCTGTCCTGTGTCGCCTTCAGCTCTGACAAGAGGTTACGTCCGTTTAAAGTATTGCTCGGATCCTCTCCCTTGGCCAGTGTTCCCAGAATATTTCCGGCAAGACTAGTTTCTTTGCTGCTGTCCCAAATAGTTCCTATACTTTCCCCTGCACCCCAAAGTCCTACCGTATCCCACCAGGAAGTGGCTTTGCTTGAATTGCTTTGATAATAGCTAAGTAATTTTGTAAGACTATTTGAATAAGCTGGCGTAGTATCAGATACCGTTATCTGCAAAGCCTGAGGATTGCCGGCACTGAAGATAAAATTCAGTGTCGTTGTTCCTATCGCCTGTTGGGCCAAGTATCCTTTACCAATGGTAATACTGCTGCCAGTCGTTACTGTATAGTCGTTCCCTACCGTCAGCGGAGTTCCACCATTGGTTATACTGTTTAAATTATTTCCGTTAAGAGTCGTCGTTATTTGCACATCGGTTTGATGAGCAGAATTCTTGTCAAAAACAGCTGTCACAGGCGTTATAGTGCTGTTCTGATCTAATGCCGCATAAGCCGGTTTAGCCCAAGGAATTTGCATAACCAACATGGAAAGCATCATTACCGCTATCAACAGCCATGAATATAATTTTCGAAAATCTCTTTTCATCTCTATTTATCCCCCTCTACATACCTATAGCTAAAATATCTCCTCGCTGCTTTAGAAATTAAGAAGCCTCTCAACCGATTGGTCAAGAGGCTAAAAATACTGATAATCATCAATTGATGCCAGCACTTTTAACACTTCCCTCTATCGCTCGTAGAGTAGTTGGTGTAAATACAGGTAGGTCTTCTGACTCTGGATCATCAATGTTTCGCACCTTCCCAGACTAAACCAGTGGCCTTCACGAAACATCTCCCCATCACAGCGGCGGGACCGTGCAGGAATTGCACCTGCTTCCTTTTTAACCGAAGCACTCATGCTCCGATACCTGAATTTTTCATAAATTAAAATTTACGTTATCTCCTATGAGCTAGTCCATTGGTTTTCCGTCGGGATAATTCTTCGAGTTCGTCTTCAATATCTATGAACTTCACAAGCCACTGAATCCTCTGCTCCTTTTCCGAATTATACTTCCCTAAGATTTCTCCTCGCGCATCAAGCAACGCTTGCTTGTGCTCTTCCATCTCCTGATTCTTCTCTCGATATCTCACCAGTCAGGCCTCCTTCAAGAGAAACAAAAAAAAGCCTCTACAGAATACCTGTAAAGGGATATAGAGACTCCGTTAGCCGGATAATATACGCTGACTTCCCGACATAAACGACACCTCCCCTATCTTCCGTAGGTTCCTGTGTTGATCTGCAATGAGCAGGTTTCCTGGCTTTAGTTCATCATTACCCCACGTCTTCCCAGATAAAATCCAGTGACACTTTGTGAGGCAACTCCCTATTACAGTGGCGAGACCGCGTCAGGTTTTAACTGACTTCCCTTTTAAATTCTTTTCCTTAGAAAAAAATCACTCATTACCTAATATTTAATTGTCCTCATTATAACCTTAATTCTAAATTCTTGTAAACCATGTCAGTACATAAATTTACAATTATTAGCACTGATTGTCAAACCAACTGATGTATTCACTGGGTATTTCTATCCCCTATCTGACATAGTCATATCAAGGATGGGGGTGGGTTGGTGCAGTTCAATATTTACCAATTATTTGTTTCAACATTTATAATTCATATAATCGATACGTTTGCCTACTCTGTGCGGCTTAATTCTGTTAAAAGTCGGCAATTCGCCTTATCAAATACCCTCTTTAACTTATTCTATCTAATCTCTCTTACAGCACATACAGCTTATTATGCTGCTTTACTTGTTGATGCTCAGCATCGCTTAGCGGCTTCAGCTTCGGCAGGAGTAATTAACAGTGCCGCAAATATTATATTTATGCTCTTTGTTGACCCTAAATCTTCTATCATTACTGATCAGGCTTTAAAGGGGAATCGTCCCTATGAAGATGTCAAAGCGCTTGTCGTTATGTTGATGAGCGCCAAGCTAATAGGGACCCTAATGGGACAAGTGCTCCTTATCCCAGTGGTCCATGTCATTGCGACTATTTATAAGTGATAATTCTCGACCGAAAGCCTTGGTGCAGGTGGATCAAAGCCATCTACATTCACCACTATTTGTATCCACCCAATCCAGTAATTCCTGGATATTATTCACAATCAAACCCGCATTCGTCTTCGATCTTTTCACAAGGACTGTCTCGATCCCCAATTCTAAGGCTGCTGAGATTTTCGTATCTGTCCCACCGGCAGACCCACTATCTCTGGTTAATAGAATATCTGCTCCATAGAATTTAAAGAGTGCCTTGTTGATCTCTTTAGAAAATTGCCCTTGCATAGCTACGATATCCCTCGTTGAAATGCCCATATCTTGACATTTTTGGACTAAGCGTCCTTCGGGAAGAACCCTTACCACTAAACGAGCATAGCGAGCAAAGGCAGCTTGCACGATGCTTTCCATTTGGTGGCTTCCCGTCGTCACGAAAACCGTTACTATACGTCCTTTCGCTTCATACAAAGCACCGACTCGCTGTTCTAACTGGAGCAAAGCTTCCTCCCAAGTATAAACTGGATATATTAATAAGCTGTCTGGAATGACAGTCTCTGGTCTTTCAAGCCTAAGATAAGGAATGCCCTGTTGCGCACACCATTGGCGTAACGGGGCCAACTTTACACTGCTGGAAGGAGGACTGGCATCAAGGATTAACGAAGGCACCTTCAAGCAAGTCTTTTCTGTCCAGGTTTGCAAACGTATGAACTCAAGCCCTCTGTTATTAAGACACTCACTGATCTCACGTGCTGCCACCGTTTCTCCCAATAGCATGATCATTTTTATTAACCTCCATAGCCATTATAACAACAAGTGTAACTCAAATATACAATCTTAATGTGCATAGGATCTATGCCAACATTGTTTCTTACTAATGTGCATGTCTATGGTAAATGTCGGGAGTATGTGGGTGTTCATGAATAATAAATTCGTGTTGATGACCATGAGAGTGATAGCCGTCTTTAGATATTTCATGATCAGAATGGCCGTGTGTATGGTGTGAGTCCTTAT
>NZ_JYNH01000058.1 GCF_000960765.1 Desulfosporosinus sp. I2
TCTAATCCTCTTGCAGCCAGATCTGAAGCTACTAATAAAGTGCTTTTACCGCTCCTGAAGTCATCCATTGCCTTTTTCGTTCGGACTTATTGGCACCTCCATAAATTCCGTCTGCTTCCAAGCCATGGTATTTAAGGTTTTCTACCATTTTTTCGATTTCTTCGCTTTTATTAATAAAAATCAAGGCGCGAGTGGGGATAATCATACGAATCAGCTTTCTGAGGACTTCGACTTTATCTCTCTGTTCTGCTAGAAAGAACATATGCTCAACAGTAGGCGCAATCATGATTTTATCGGTAACTCGAATGACCTCAGGAGTCTTTAATAATTCAGATGCGCGTTGATAAGTCGTTGGAGGTAAGGTCGCTGAAAATAACAAAAGCTGTGTTCTACTTAAGGTTGTCTTGATCACGGACTTAACAAGTTGGGAATTGTTTTCATCAAGCAAACGATCGGCCTCATCTAAGACAATTGTCTTAACAGTTTGAGCAACAATCTTTTTCTTTTGAATTAACTCAAGGATTCTACCACTGGAACCCACAATAATGTGTGGCTTTTGCTTCAATTTTTCTATTTGACGCGCAATATTCACATTTCCAATGATCGCTGTTGACGTAACAGCTAAACCAGAGTCTTTTGACAAAGTTTCCATTTCACGCTGAATTTGAATAGCTAACTCATGGGTTGGTGTAAGAATCATTACTTGCGTTTCTTTCTTTGAAGTATCAATTTTTTGATAAATCGGAAGAAGATAGGCCAACGTTTTACCTGTACCCGTTTCTGATTGACCCATTACATCTCTAGCTTCCAAAATAAATGGGATTGCTTGCTCCTGAATCGCAGTTGGTTCAACAATCCCTTGTAATTTGAGGGCATTAACCAACGATTTGTCGAGTCCAAGCTGATTGAAGGTCATATTCATTGAAAATCCATCCTATCTATAAATTATATTATTTTACCTCTTTAGTTCTTGATGTGAAAGCTTATTTAACATTATATCCTTTTTCTTTGTTAATAAGAAATTTTTACCCTTGCTATAAATTATAAGATTGGGTATTCCTCTCAGGTAAGTTTATCAAACTCCAGATCCTAAATATCGACAATTAGCTCTTCACTCGTATTAAAATATTTAAGTCTCAGAGACTTAATTGAAGTCAGTTAGACTTAGTCATTCGCCAATTTTTATAGAGCCTTTCACGTAATTCTGAACGTGAAAGGCTCTATATCATTCTTTTTCAAATTCAAATTTTAATTTTGCCTCGACGGGATCCTCCCAGATTAAATAGGCGGCAAAGGATTTACCGGACTTAGATTTGAACCCTTTAATCAAAGGAGTCTTACCTTTCTTCAACAGACTTTTAATCTGATTTGGGGTGAGCACCTTACCACAAATCGGAGTCTTCCAGAGAACAAAACGGCAGCCATCTCGCCAATTCGTGCAGCCGAACCCCTTTTGCCCTTCGATCACATCCCCGCCGCACTTTGGGCACTTGCCAAACGCTGAATTTTCTCCCAATACCTTCGAGGAATTCTGGGCCCTAACAGGGTTCTTTTGGGAAGTTTTTGCTCTTTCTCGTTTCTTTGTCCCTGCACTCGTTTGAACGGCTGTAGTGGGTGCAAGAGCCAGAGCGATTTTACCATGTCTCTGTTCAAAGGAACTTAATTCCTTAATAATACGACCAATAGCATCCTCCACATCTGTCATATATTGTTCAATCGTCAATTCTCCTTTTTCCACTTTGGAAAGATTAAACTCCATTTGTCCTGTCATTTCTGCACTAATCAGGAGCTGAGCCTGTGGAAGACGTTCCTTGATCAGACGAATCAGTTCAATCCCTTTTTGGGTTGGTTTTAACACCTTCTGTTCCTGGAGAATATATCCTCTATCAATTAAGTTTTCCATAATCGCCGGTCGGGTCGCCACAGTGCCCAACCCTTTCCCTTTTAGTTGCTGACGGAGCACCTCATCATCAATTTGCTTGCCAGCACCTTCCATTGCTTTGAGAAGGTCTCCCTGAGTAAATCGTTTAGGCGGTTTGGTACTTTTTTCTTCGCTAAAAACACGTTTGGTTTGCACGTCCTCACCTTTGAGCAGCGGTGGTAACGACGCGTTCTCATCCTCTGCCTGTTCACGGTCATCTTTCTTCTTAGTTTTACGTGAATTTATATCATCCAGTTCATCTTGTCCATAAATTTTTTTCCATCCAGGACTCAGAAGGACCTTGCCTTTCGTGCGAAACGACTCTCCCTCGACCACAGTGACCACGTCTGTCTGATGATATTTAGAAGGGGGAAACCAGACAGCCAAAAAGCGCCGAACTATTAAGTCATACAGATTCTGTTCTTCACGACTTAATCTCTCGATGGCAACCTTCTCAGTCGTAGGAATGATAGCATGGTGGGCAGTGATCGTATTAATGACGCGTTTACCCCTAGGCACACCTAACAAACTGGCTTCATCCACCCAATTGGAGTAAGGTTCTTGGCGTATCGCTTGTAGGTGTTCCGGTAACTTCGGCAGAAGGTCCTCCGAAAGATAAGCACAGTCGGTTCGAGGATAAGTAATAGCCTTTTTTTCATAAAGTGATTGCGCTAATTGAAGAACTCTTTCTGCACTATACCCAAATTTTTTAGAGGCAGCGATTGTTAATGAAGTCAAATCAAACAAAAGTGGCGCAGGTTCTTGTACGTCCTTCTGTTCCATTTTGGCTATTTTCCCCGGCTTACCTTGTGTTAAAGCTACGATTCTCTCGGCCACTTGGGGATCAGTAATACGTTTCGATTCCTCATGTGGATCGAACCACTTTCCGGGATACTCCCCCTGTACAGCCGAGAACACGGCTCTGACTTCAAAGAACGGCTGAGCTACAAAGCGTTCAATCTCCCATTCTCGTTCGACGATCAAAGCTAGAGTCGGGGTCTGCACTCTTCCGATCGAAATGACATTGGGTTTTTTTCGCACAGCATCAAAACTACCAAACAGCGCTGTAAACCCTTCCGTCAGATTCATGCCAAAATCCCAATCTGCATAGGCTCGACCATTACCGGCAGCCGCCAAGCCAGCTACGGCTTCTGCAGGACGAAGGCACTTCAATCCCTCTAGAATCGCTACAGTCGTCAGCGAAGAAATCCAAAGCCTGGATAAAGGCTTACTGCACTTAGCGGCATCCCACACTTCCTGAAAAAGCAACTGCCCTTCCCGGTCAGCGTCAGTTCCACAAATGACCTCTCCAATGTCCGAGGAATTTAACCAACGTTGAACTACTTGATACTGTTTGACCGACCCCGATTTTACCACGCGACGGAAGGCTTGCAAACTAGGTAGAACAGGTAAACGATTTAAACTCCAGCGTTTTCCCACCCGTTCCAAATCCATATAGGCTTCCGGACGCTCCAGCTCTAAAAGGTGACCATAGCACCAGGTAATCACATACTCTTCATTTTCTAGGTACCCGTCGCCCTTACCTCTAACTCCTAAGGCCGTGGCATATTCACGAGCTTGCGACGGCTTCTCCGCAACAATCAGTTTTTTTTCCATGCCCAAAGCCCCTCTTATTCCAATTAAATTATCAACTACTTACCTATTGACAATCCTTAGATGAATCTATTAAGTACGGAAGAATTTATATAATAAGGACTGACTAGTATATAAAATTTGAATAACTGCATATCTTTGAATACCTGTAGAAATAAACAAGGGGGTATTTCGCATGTTATCTAATGAGGTGTATATTCGCCAATCCCTTGAACTAAACCTATTCTTCATGCGTATTGCTAAAGAACATGCTATTTTCCTGGAATCTGCCTTTAGCCCTCATAACCAATCCCTTGCCCAACAAGCTGATACACTAAAATGCGAATTTACAAATCTTCTTGCTGAGGCCATTATGCTAGCCGAGGGGATTATCAGTCCCGAAGTTCTCCGTTCTGGGGAATTCGTCACAAAGTACACCTTAGATTCTGAGCGAGTCACCGAATTTTATACCGGCATTCAAATTGATTCAAGCCTTACCAATAGAGAACTCTCCTTAGGGCATACTTTAAACCCAGTCGCGTCTCCATTACTTGATCAGGTTTCGACACTTAACCAAAAGGCAATCATTGCAACGAATGTACTAGCTGACTATAAGTCCAAACTTCTGCAAGATATATTAAGCTGTAAACTATTTACGTTCAATTATCCCTTGTTGATCGACCATATTCTTCGAGAAGCCCACTTTTATCTAAAACTACTTCATCAATTACAGAACCGACAGGTACTCAATATTTTAGACGATATCATTAACCAGCAAAAATTTTGGGATCGCATCATGGCAGAACACGCAAAATTTATTAGAGGTTTGCTAGACCCGACAGAAGAAGCCCTCTTTGACAAAGCTCACAAATTTGGTAAAGAGTTCGATGAACTCACTAAGCTAGCTTTAACCATGAATGATCAAACGACTATATTGCCACAACTTACCCAAAAGACCTGCAATGCCACGGTTGGCCTTCGGGATTTTAAAACAGCTGGGACTGAAGGCATATTACAATGCAAAATTAAAGCATTGGCGTTCCCTTTATTAGGGGATCACGTGCTTCGTGAAGCGAACCATTATCTGAGACTACTCAATACGTTTCAGCAAAAGTTGCAGTGACTTTCAGAACCATTATATCTTACCGATTAGACATTATATAGGTTTTTATTTTAAGGCCTTCCGCTCACGCATATTTACGGTGCTCTTTTAAATTGGAAAAAACACTGTAATGAAAACAGTGTTTTTTCCACACATAAGCTATTATGGTCCACCTTTTAAGTATGCGAAGAATTCCTTGAAGTTTTCGATCCATCAATGGAATCCTCATTTATATCAAATTTATCTTGAATCATAGTGTCACCTAGTTTCAGTTCAAAACGTTCCCCAAATTTCCTCGAATTATCGGTAAATCTTAAAAATTCAGGTATTATGCAATGCCACCGGGCCTTCGACACTCCCTTAAAAGAAGTCGGAGTTTGCAAAATGTGCTTAGCAGCTGGGTACTTTTTAAAATAAGCCACTAGAACCACCGCAGTCTCCTTCACACTATTGACTAAATAAGCATGCCCTCTTAACTGGATTCCTTGAATCTTTCTAAAATCGCCATAGTCCTCAGTGATAGAAGCCGCCATCAGAGAATTTTGTTGCAGATTGCAGCTGTGTATGGTAGTTAATTCAGATAGAAAATAGATACGAAACCCGCGATTAACATAAAAAACCGGAGTTGCCCAAGGCCCGTCTTGTCCATAAGTGGAAAGGATTAGGGTATTATGAGTTTCAAGATAATCATGCATTAATTGAGCTTTTTCGATCATCATTAAACTCCTTTAAGCCCCTTTGCAAAAGTGATTTTGTTGTCTTTCCTGTAATAACCACTGTTTTCCGGCAAGTTCCTTTAAATTTGCAGCACCTTGCTTAGCTTTCGTCTGAACTCCAAGATGCCAGATACGCTTCTTGCTCCTTGGTTAATTTATCAATCGATAAACCGAGAGATTGGAGTTTTAGCGTTGCTACCCTCTCATCGATCTGCGTATTGACTTGATATACTTCAGGAGATAATTTGTCATAATTCAAAGCAACATATTCAAGGGATAGGGCCTGTAAAGCAAAGGTCATGTCCATGACTTCTGCTGGATGACCATCCCCTGCTGCGAGATTAACTAAGCGACCCTCGGCCAGCAGATATAGACATTGACCCTTCGGAAGCGTGTATTCGGTAATATTTGTCCTAACCGTTCTTTCCGAGATGGATATTTCTTTGAGTTGGGCTACATTAACCTCCACGTCGAAGTGTCCTGCATTACACATAATAGCTCCGGATTTCATGACTACAAAGTGGTCCTTATTGATAATATCCTTGTTACCTGTCACGGTAATAAAGAAATCCCCATACTTAGCAGCCTCAATCATCGGCATCACTTCAAATCCATCCATTAAAGCCTCGTTAGCTTTAATAGGGTTAATTTCGCAAATGATGACTCGGGCTCCTAATCCTTTTGCCCGTAGTGCAACTCCTTTACCACACCAGCCATATCCCGCAACAACAGCAGTTTTGCCTGCTACAACCAAGTTTGTTGTGCGCATTATACCATCCCAAACGGATTGCCCGGTTCCATATCTGTTATCAAACAAATACTTACATTGGGCGTCATTAACTGCAATCATCGGAAATTTCAGAGCTCGATCACGTGCCATAGAATGTAAACGTAGAACTCCCGTCGTCGTTTCTTCTGCTCCACCCTTCACTTTCTGAAGAAGTTCAGGCCGTGTTGTATGAATCGTGGAGACTAAATCTCCCCCATCATCGATGATAAAATCGGGCTCAGTATTAAGAGCCAATTGAAGATGATGATGATATTCTTCGTCTGTCGCATTATACCAAGCATGTGCTCCAATTCCGCCTTGAACAAGTGCTGCTACAACATCGTCTTGAGTCGACAGTGGATTACTAGCGACCACGGTCACCTCTGCACCCCCGGCTTTAATCACCTGAGCGAGGTAAGCTGTCTTAGCTTCTAAATGTAAGCAAACCACAACTTTCTTACCCGCAAAAGGTAGTCGTTCCTCAAATTCTTTACGCACTCGATTGAGTACTTGCATACGTGGAATAACCCAATCAATTTTACGCTGTCCTTCTGGAGCAAGAGCTATATCTCGGATGGTGTATTTTAAATTCATTTATATACCTTCTTTCTATTTTTAATATATGCTGTAATTTACCAAATGACCTGTCTTGCATGTTTCTTGAGTATGTTCTATTGATTATACTCTAAAACAACCATCTTCTTCAATTATATTAAATAACACGATGAAAAGACTATTGTAAAAAGAGTGAGTAGCAAGTGTGTCCTTATCTTTGGCCATAGTCTTTAAGGTAAAAATTCCGCATGCCCTCAATATCTTCTTCCGATAACTCCACTGCTCCACCCATAAGCCTGGCAAAAAGAACGACTTGAGCTGACTTCTCCACGACTTGACAAACCCTAAAGGCTTCATCTAGGTTCCGTCCAACCCCAATCATACCGTGGTTGGCAAGTAAAACTGCATTGCGACCCTCCAATGCTTTAAGCGTGTTAAAGGCCAGTAGTTCTGTCCCTGGTAACGCATACTCACTAACTCGCACATTACCGCCCACAATCTGGACCATATCTTCTACCGCACCAGGAATCTCTTTACGGGCTACTGCCATCGCAGTCGCATAAGGACTATGAGTGTGTACGATAGCCTGAACATCTTCGCGCGCATTATAGATTGCCAGATGCAATGGTAATTCAATGGAAGGCTTGCGAGTTCCGCTTATAATAATCCCACTTAAACCTAATATCACAATATCTTCTGGAACTAATGCATCATAACTCATCCCAGAAGGAGTGATAGCCACATAGTCTTTTCCCGGGACTCGACAACTAATATTCCCCCAAGTTCCCACTGTGAGGTTAATTGCGAGCATTTCTCTTCCCATCTCGACTACCTTTTGACAGGCTTCCAGTTGTTGATCCATAATCTCTATAATCTCCTTAAGCTCTTAACATGTAATCAATTTCAACACTTTAGTTAAGCTGAACTAATCGACTTTTCAAAGTATAAGAAACTTATTCTGCTATCGCCAGTATAGCTTAATTACATTATACCCTAAATCGATAACCTGCACCCCATACGGTTTCCACGTACTGTGGATTTGACGGGTCACTTTCAATTTTCTCACGTATTCGAGCAATATGCACTGTAACAGTGGCCGAGTCTCCCAAAGCGTCTAATCCCCAGACACGTTCGAATAATTCTTCTCGCCCAAACACCCGATTAGGATTTTGAGCTAAATACAAAAGTAGTCCAAATTCCTTCTGAGCCAGATTAACTTCTTGGTTAAGAACGAAGACTCTCCGTGAGTCTATATCTATTTTAAGCCCCCGGATCGTCAAACTATTCGTTTTCTTTGTGCTTGAGCTAAACCGATGTTTTAACCTTTCGTAATTCTCCAGATGGGCTTTAACCCGTGCCACTAATTCGCCTGGACTAAAAGGTTTTGTAATATAATCATCTGCTCCTAGGCTTAAACCTTTAATCTTATCGATTTCTTCCTTTTTAGCTGAAACTAAGAGAACGGGGATAGCTTTATCTTCCTTTAAACTACGCAAAATTTCTAAACCATCCATCCCAGGAAGCATAACATCTAGTATAAGGAGATCCACCTCATTTTCTCGAAACGCCCTTAAGCCTTCTAGACCATTGGCATAAACACTAACTCCAAAACCTGCAACTTCAAGATAGTCCTTCTGTAATTCAGCAATACTAGTGTCATCCTCAATGATTAATATCTTTTTCATACATTCCTCCGTGATCATGATTTACTAAGCGAGATCATGATACTTATTCCCTCTGTTCCATGACTGACAGCCCAAACTCTTCCTTTATGCCCCTCAATGATCTGCTTGGCAATAGCAAGCCCTAAACCGCTTCCTTTGCTCCGTGCCACGTCCGAGCGATAAAAGCGGTCAAAAATACGGGACAAGTCCCCTTCATTAATCCCTAAACCATTATCACGTAGTTCTATAATAACACTAGTTAATGTCTCCCTGAGGAAAACGTTAATTTCGCCTCGATCTTTATCCATGTACTTACATGAATTATCAAAAATGTTTATGAAGACTCGTTTCATTCTTTCGCGATCAATCGAGACATATCGTTTTTGATCCAGTTCATTATGTAGAGCTATCTTTATTTGTTTGAGTTCTAACTCTGGTTCACTTTCGTGTAAACAGAGCAAAAGATACTGCTCAATATCTAACTTCTCAAAGTTATAGGGAATTTGGTTTAAATCCAGTTTGGCATAGAGCAAAAGATCATCAATCATTTGATCCATTTGATGAGCCTTTGAAGCGATTGTCATTAAATAGCGTTCCACTTTATCGGGATGACTTGCGATCCCGTCTAGAATCCCCTCCACATAGCCCTTGATTGATGTCACCGGAGTCTTCAAGTCATGTGAAATACTTGAAATAAGCATTTTACGATTATCCTCATACTTCAATTGAGTATGAACGGAGTCCTTTAGCTTGATCCGCATAAGTTCCAAATCCCGACATAACGCTTGAATTTCTTGATCTCCTTCTTCAACAATCGGGTAATTCAGATTTCCTAGAGTAATTTCTGCAGCGGCACTTTGCAAGGTTAGAAGAGGTCTTATAATACTCCTAGAAAACTGATAAGAAATAGTAATGTTCGTAAGCACAAAAGTTAAGATGAACGAAATTATTACAATTAATAAGAGACTAGTAAAACTTGAGGCAAAGTTATCAACCGGATCAAGGAGTAAGAGGCTCCCCCGCGAACCTTCCTTCAAAGTTAGATCAATCACTTGAACCGAATAAGATTTTTCTCCAATAAGCACAGGTTCTCTTCGAGTAATTGTTTTTCCTGCCTCTAAACACTTGGCCAAATCAATTTTAGAGAAGTTTTTGGAAGAATGAATTACGTGTTCATCCTTAATCAAGACATATTCTCCCTTAATTTCAGACAACGTTTCTTGAAGGTAATTATTAAAGCCTTTATCCTCTAACAGCTCAGGTGACCTACTTAAAGCATTAGCCTCTTTAATCAACTCAAACTTGATCATTGATTCCCTTTGGTACTTCTCAAAGGATATCTCGCTTCCTAAAAACTTACCGAAAATAAAAAAAGCAGCCAATGCTATTAGAACAGTAATAATCAAGGGAATAATTACTGTGGCAGCATTAGCTAAGATTAAGCGTTTCTTAAGCCTCATAGTATCACCTTAAAATTCCTTTTTATCATATAGGTAAAATCCTGTCGTAAACAGCATCATACCAGACCCTAGCATAATTAGAAACTGACGTACTATCTTTGCGAAGGGAAAAGAATTCACTAGAAAAAGATTATACCAGTCGAGTTGTGTCGTCAAGAGTATACTTGAATATTGGGAAAAGATTAAACCGAGGACTTTAAAAGTAAGAAATATGATGATAGAAACAAAAAAAACCGTAATTCCGCTCTTGAAAATATTGGCTAAAAGGACAATTCCCAAAGCCAATACAAGCATTGGGAACAAGCTTACAATATATGAAAATATTGTCCTGCTGAAGGAATCTAGAGTCGCCGAATTAGTATTAAAAATCAACCCAGCCAACACCGAAAAAACCAAGAGCAACAGCAAGGCACCCAAAATAAAAAGCATAATTGCTGTGATTTTTGCACAAAAAATCTTAAATCGGCTGACCGGTCGAGTTAACGTGATCCGCATAGTATGCTGAGTAAATTCCCCTGAGAAACTATCAATCGCCACTAACGCTGTAAAAAGAGGCAAGACGGTGTTAACAAATACGGACAGAACGAGCATTGGGAATTCTAGACTTCCCGCCCCGCGGAGACCCAATCCACTTCTCACACCGACAATCGCAAGTTGCCCTATGACAATCACTGCCAAGGAAAGCAAAACGGCCACCAAGACCTTTTTCTTTTTATAGAGCTTCTCGATTTCATTAATCAATGCTGCTTGGAACACGGCCATTTCTCTCAACCTCACTTACAAAGTAATTCTCGAGTGTCGCATAGTTTTTTAAGATTGTATGCGTACTCTCTACATTAAGCATCTTACCATTGTAGATCACGCCGATGCGGGTACAGGTCAGTTCGACATCATGGATTAGGTGGCTAGAAATAAAAAAGGTTGTCTGTTCAGTTTCCGTTAAATACCGGATCATCTTTCGAATATCGATCATTCCCTCAACATCAAGCCCATTCAAAGGCTCATCAAGAATAACTACTTTTGGTTTAGATAATACTGCGGCAGCGAGACCTAAGCGCTGTTTCATTCCTAAAGAGAACTTTTTGGACTTTTCATTTTTAAATTTGATCAGGCCTGTTAGCTCAAGTACCTCATCGATCCGTTTATGGTCCACCTTGGGATAGTAACGAGCTAATTGTTTAAGGTTTTCAAAGGCACTCAAATATTGATAGGATTCAGCAATTTCAATAAGGCACCCTACATTTTCCATTGCTTTCTCAAACTCTTCAGAGACACTATATCCAAAAATTTTCACATCTCCAAAGTCTGGTCGAACTAGTCCCGTCATGATTTTCATGGCAGTTGTTTTACCTGCTCCGTTTGGACCTAGAAACCCAAAGATATCTCCTTTAAAGATGTCTAGGCTGATGTCATTAATTCCTCGCCCATTGCCATAGGATTTAGTCAGATTCTTAATCTCAATAACTTTGTCCATGTCTTACCTCCATAGTGCGTACCTAATTGTGACTGCCGGGAGATTTCCCGGCAGTCATCATTACTTCCATAATTCACAACACTGTTAATCTAAGTCCGGAGTAAAGTTGGAATCAAACATCATACCGCCCCTAGGTGATTGATTCCTATTATTGAGATTAAAGTTCACTTTTCCATGAAAGTCATCAATATATAAGTTGCCCTGCCCCTTACCACCGGATTCAGTCGTGTATTCGAAATTTGCATTTCCCCTTTGATCTTTTTCAAATTGAGCGCTAAATTCGATATCACGCGTACTGGTCGCGTATTCTTCAAATCCCGGCTTATACTCTTCATAATATCGACCCTCGACCAATTTATTTTCCATATGCGTAATGTCAATAAACCGCTGGCCGACTTTAACAAATTTACCGTCTTTTTCAATCAGAATGTCGTTTTTAAATTTACCTACGAACTTCTCCGGATTAGAGATCTCAGACTTTGAGTAATATTGGGCAATGTTTCTAACAACTTTTTTCCCCGTAAGATCAGGCTTTGTGACTGTGGTGGAGTTAATGTCCTTCATCGTAACCAAAACCTCAATCGATATATCATGGGCCGTCCCTTGTTCATCCTTACCAGATAGAACTGCGCTCCCTAAGATGCTTTCCATCACGCCCTCTTTGTTGACCTTAGCCGTGCCCTTAACTTCTTTGACAAATACATCTTTAGTTAGATGAGGCATCTGGGTTTGTATGCCATTAAACTCTTGCTTCAGCTGGAAGGAAGCGACAGCATTGACCAGAGATGGGATTTGTAGCTCAGATAGAGAACCTGCAAGGCCTTTGCTGCCATCAGGATTTTCCGTAACAATTACATGATCTTTAAGACTTCCGACAATAGCATCAGCTATCTTTTCAAGATCATCTGCTCTATCTTCTTTGAAAGGATTAGTAAAAGATCTATCTTCTCTTTCCTTTGTAAACTCAGTCACATAGTAGGTAGGATCACCATCAGACACCCGGATCATGGTCATCTTATCTGAGTATGTTTGAGAAGAGTACTTCTCCCCCATTAGACTAACACCGGATGATGAACCTTCAGAAGCACCCTTTAATCTGTCAAACTTCGAAGTTTCGTTATTAGAGGTCAACGTTTTGCCATTATCCTTCAGGGCTAAAGAATAATCCAGAGTAAAGCTATCAAACGTCTCGCTACTTTGTTGAGCCGTTACCTTTAGGGCATCTTTAAGCTCGTCGTACCCACTTTTACTTGCAATATCCGCTAGGGCAGTCGTTGCTAACAAGAGGGTTCCCACAGTAAAAGTGGCAAGCATTACAGTTTTCTTTTTTAATTTCATTTGTACAACCCCTTATCATTTTTCAGGAAACTTCCTTAATTCTATTCTAACAGGGTGGTCTTTAATTTCTCTAAACTAGATATTAACAAATTGTAAACTATTCTTGAAACTTTAGTTCTAAAAAGCTGAAAGCAGAATGCAAAAATGAAGAGTGTCGGCAATGAAAAAAATTAGATAGAAAAAGCCGATCACGCAAGTGATCGGCTGATCAAAACAACTATTCAAATAGGCATAAGTTTAGTGGTTTACACGCAACCAGTTGGTTTTGGTAGTCCAGCAATCTTACAAGCACCTTTACCAGGGCCTGCAGGGAAGAGTTCATAAATTTTCTTTTGATCATACCCAGTATCCTTAACCATTTTACGAACCATTGGAGCAACACCAAATTGCTCATAATAATCGCGAAGATAATTGATCATCTTCCAGTGATCTTCTGTAAGCTCTTCGACTTCCTCTGTAGTTGCCAGTGCCTTTGCAACATCTTCATTCCATGCATTATGATCCTCAAGAAAACCATCTTCATCCAATTCAATTGTTAAACTACCTACTACTAGTTGTGCCATTTTAATTTTCCTCCTTTAGTGATGTTATTAAATAATTGATATTGTTTGGGTTAAAAGTAACAAAGTGTCCCAAACAATTACCAAAAACATATCTAGATCTGATTCTGTTCCCTCACCGAAATAGCGATCTTATAGAGAACTGTAATTATCAGTGCCCCAATAGCATAAATCCCAACAACAATTGAAATCTCATTACCCGATGGAAAATATTCCGTTACTCTCTCGAAGGAATTTGGAACAAACCCGGCAATAATGAGCACAATCCCTTTATCAATCCAGTTGGCAAGGAATATTGATAACAGGGCTATAGGCAATAATACTTTATTCTCACGAGTTGGGAAAATTAATAGAGCAATCCCAACAATGGCAAGAACAGCAGCTGTCCACATAAAAGGTACTAGACTAGTATGCCCATCAAGTCCAAAGAACACATATTTAAAGGGAGCCATTTCATCAGGTGAATTACTATAGAAGGCTGTAAACACCTCACAAATGTAGAAGAAAACATTGGCAATCATAGCATATCGGATAATTTTGACGAGAGATTGAATGGCTCCGATGCCAGGATCTGGATCGAATTTACTGAGCTTTCTTACTAATAAAGCCAGTAAAATCAGAAGTGCAGGACCTGCTGCAAAAGCAGATGCTAGAAAACGTGCAGCCATGATAGCCGTCATCCAGAAAAATCGACCTGGAAGACCAGCATATAAGAAGGCTGTTACCGTATGAATACTAAATGCCCAAGGAATTGAGAGATAGATGATAGGCTTAACCCATTTGGGAGGAGGAGTACCTTTTTTCTCTGCCCCCAGAGTAGTCCAACCTACAACTAAATTGATCACAAGATATCCAGCAAGTACACACATGTCATAGAACATAACTGAGTGCAACTGAGGATAAAGAAGAACATTTAAAATCCGCATTGGTTGTCCTACGTCGACGAAGATAAACAAGATACACATGATCACTGCGGCAATCGCAAGGAACTCACCAAGAATAACCAGTTTACCAAAGCGCTTAAAATCATGAAGATAATAAGGTGTAACTAGCATAACGGCTGAAGCAGCTACCCCAACCAGAAACGTAAACTGAGCGATATACAATCCCCATGACACGTCTCTACTCATTCCAGTAAGCCCTAAACCTTCATTGAACTGTCTAAGATAAGCCATAACGCCCAGAGCGATCACAGCCAGCAAGAAAAAGATCCATGCCCAGTAGCGCTTACTCCCTGTCAGAGCTTTTTCAAACACTCTCTTCACCTCCTACAAGGTAGTAAACACTCGGTTGAGTTCCAAGTTCTGACTTCCGTCGAATTGTGAACTTTGAACTAATAATTTTTCTAACTTCTGAATTAGTGTCATCCAGATCACCGAAAATCAATCCGCCCTTTGAAGCTTCAACACAGGCAGGTTTCAACCCTTTTTCTAAACGCTCAACACAGAAAGTACACTTTTCTACGACTCCAATGGTTCTCGTCGGAAAATCGGGATTAATCGTTTTAATGTGAGGTTTCGGGTCTCTATAATTGAAGCTTCGCGCTCCAAAAGGACAAGCACCCATGCAAAAACGACAACCAATACACCGATGATAATCCATCATGACAATTCCGTCATCTGCCCTTTTGAAGGTTGCCCCAGTAGGACAAGCCTTGACACAGGGAGGATTTTCACAGTGATTACACATTATCATAAACGGTAATTCTTTAAAGTTCTCAGTCAAATACTCATTTTTTGATTCTGTAAAGGTATGCTCGAAATCGTCTTTCCATATCCACTTAATTTCATCCTTCTTATTCCCAAAGTCTGGAATGTTGTGGATTGTATCACAGGATTGAATAACTCGCTCGATATCCTCTTCTGTTTTAAACTTACTCATATCAACAACCATAGCCCAATGTTTGGCCACAAGCCCTTGTTTTTGTTTCTGATATGATGGTGTCTGGGATGCCGCATCAGCAATTTTACCACGAATCCCGGTTAGAACAAAAGAACCTCCAAGACCTAATGCCGTCAAAGCACCCGCTCTTTTTAAAAATTGTCTTCTATTAACACTCATTTTCTTGCCCCCTCTGGACCAGAATGGCAATCCCAACAAGTGGGCTTTACAGCTGTATAATTATGGCATGAAACACAGAACTGATTGGATGAGTCGCCTGCCAACTTTTCAAGACTAATGTCTATCGATTTTCCTTCACTATTGACATATACTGTCTGTCCATTCTGTACAAATTGATTTCTCCATTGATTAAATAGTTGAGGGTGATTAGCCACCATATTGATACTTGGCTCGATACTCTGGAAATTTGCGAGTTGCTGGGCATCTATTTCCGGCCCCGCATTAGCTTTTCCCATATTGTAGAAAAAAGGTATGGTGAAAAGTCCAACAAAGATAATGAGTGAGGCGATTATTCTTCCACCTTTATGCATTACTCATTGCCCCCTTTTCCCGGCAAATCTTCAAAGCGAAGGTTGGTTGTTCTCTCTTTCTCGCCTTTCATGATTAAGGCATTACCCACTAACTCAGTCACACCTGTAACTCCTACACCAGGGTTCCAGTAGTCCATCAGAGCAGGTAAAGCGGCTCGATCCACTGCACAAATATTGGCCAGCATGTTAACCCCATGCTTTTCCTTAACATATTTAACGGCGTTGGCGCGAGGGAATCCGCCTCTCATCCGTTGTTCCATATTTTCTGAGGCATTAAGTCCGGAACCACTTCCACAGCAGAAGGTCTTCTCTCTAATCGTGTTTTCAGGCATCTCATAGAAATTATTGCAAACAGCCCTAATAATTTCTCTTGGTTCCTCGAGAAGTCCCATCCCTCGGGAAGGATTACAGGAATCATGAAACGTAACCTTCAAGTGGTCGTTACGGGTTGGGTCAAGATTTAGCTTATTGTGTTTGATCAGGTCGGCGGTAAATTCAGAGATATGAATCATCTTAGTCGATTTAGCATTTTCAAAGACGGTACCAGTAATCGGGGATTTAGGAACTTCGAGGAAGTCTGCAGGGCCGTTCCAAGTATCCATATATTGATTCAAGACTCTCCACATATGGCCACATTCTCCACCAATAATCCATTTAACCCCTAATCGTTTAGCCTCAGCGTAAATCTTGTAATTCAGCCTCTTGGCCATGTCATTCGAGGTGAAGAAGCCGAAGTTTCCGCCCTCGGAAGCATAGGTACTCCAAGTGTAGTCCAGACCAAGTTCATGGAAAAGCATGAGATATCCCATACAGGTTTGAATCCCTGGTTCACCCAAAAGGTCTCCCGAAGGAGTGACAAACATGATCTCGGCACCTTTTCTGTTAAAGGTTGGATTTACCCTGATCCCCGTGATATCCTCAATATCATCAACCATGGATTCAATGTTTCCGGTTATTGCATGAGGTTCTAGTCCAAGGTGATTTCCCTTCATGTAGCAGTTAGCAACAGGCCCTGAAATCCAGTCAATGTTCAAACCCACTAAATTGAGGAGTTCTCTACCAATGATCGTAACTTCTGCTTGGTCAATACCATACGGACAGAAAACAGAGCATCGACGACATTCTGTACATTGGAAGAAGTATGACCACCATTCCTTTAAGACGTTCATATCCAGCTCTCTTGCTCCAGCTAAACGCCCAAGAAACTTTCCGGATTTGGTGAAATACCGCTTATATACGGATCTCAGCAGTTCTGCCCTCAAAACCGGCATATTTTTGGGGTCACCAGTGGCAATATAGAAATGACATTTATCAGCACAAGCACCACATCGAACACAAATATCCATAAAAATCTTAAAAGAACGATATTTACTTAATCTTTCGGCCATTCCTTCTAAAATAGTAGTTTCCCAGCCCTCTGGTATTTTCCAGTCTTCGTCGGCTGGCGACCACTGTCTTGGGTTAGGTAACCCTAACGTTAAGAGGTCTTTTTCCTTTGCTCCCCAGCAATAGGTACCCGGCTTGAATTCAACAGGTGTATCCATCCAATCCGTTGCCGGAATCTTAAAGTCTATCTGAGATAATTCTCCCGGCTTAGGAAGTTTAACTTTCGGCGCCATCCACGATCACTCCTTTTCTACCGGTATACCAGCTTTTTTCATTTTTTCTCGATACTCATCTTCATATTGTTGATAGGTATGAACTTCTACTTCATGATTCCACGGATTAATGTGTCGAACCATACGATTGTTACTAATCATATTGCGGGTAGGACTTAAGAAAACCCCTCCCATATGCATTAACTTACTCATTGGGAAGTAGGCAAAAAGAACACTCACTAAAAATATATGGATAAAAAACATTACACCTATTCCCTCAGGGAGAACGGGTTGGAAAGTAGCTAATCCAATAGCCAATTGCTTGACGGCGATTAAATCCACTTTATAGAAGTAACGCATCAAGATTCCTGTCGTTGCAATACTCATAATCATAAACAGTGGAAAATAATCGGCTGGAAGTGAAATGTATTTAACTTGTGGAATAAAAATTCTTCTAAGGAACAAAAACGTAATCGCCACTAAAATAAAAACATCTGTTAGATAGAGTGCCGGTAACCCAATCTGTAACATACCGTCAATGCTTTCCATTAATTGCACAAAGTATGGAACAGGTGACAAGAAAAATCTCAGATGTCTTAAAATAATTATTAGGAATGACCAGTGAAAGAATAAACTACCTAACCAAAGCCATTTTGCAGAGCCGTAGGCGAGTTCAGGGCCATTCTTCCCTTCTCTTAGTTCAGTCTTAGTGTTACGAAATAGCGAGCGAAAAAAGAGGATTTCCATTGCCATTCTGACAATGACACCTAGAGCGCTAGTAGGGTTTTCAATCTTATTCTGTTTAATCCAAGGGAGGGATTTTTGTTGTCCAATGGTTGTCGGAATGCGAAACGGTACTGGTGATTGACCCCATTTGACCACTCGGTAGATAAATCCACCTACAAACATAGTTAAGGCTACATAAGGTATGATAATGCCAAACGCGTAATGTAAACTTGTTATATAGGCTCCCAAGGTGGCGACTATAATGAGTACAATGACTGAGATGAGAGAAAACAAGATTTTCACTCTACGACCTCCTTCCTTTATTTTTGATCATTGTGTTCAAATTCCTGAACTGGGATTTCTGACATCAGATTCGCTTTTTTCAATAATGTAAATGTCATGCGTTTCAGCTCATCCGTCTTGAGCTCATAGATTTGTTCTCGGCATTTTACATATATGTCAAAGGCCAAAAGAGCTAGATCATCAATTTTAGATTCAAACCCTAATAAGGCACTTGAGATCTGGCCCAGCCTGATTTCCTTTTCCAGTTCCTCCCGAACTATTGTTTTAAGCATAAATATAAAGTTTAAAGCCTTAGCTGGTGTAAAATCTTGTATTGCTCTTACTCTGATAATATCCTCAAGAAACGGCAATCCTTCTGCAAAGGTGTCTCCTTCGATAAGTGTGCTTAAGATACTTTCTATCCCATTAGAAAAGGTGTGCCCTATCGGGTTAGCAAACTGATCTCTCTGATTTTTCAAAAATCCGGAGGTATCCATAGGATACGTAGCAATAATAGCATCAAACCACTTTTCTACAATGGCGGATTTTCTTTCTTTAAGGAGATCTCTAAAGAATAGTTCCATTTTGATCACTCCTTGTTCATATTTCGATATTGTTCTTCGAGCAACAAAATTCAGTCGATGCTGAATGGACCAATTCCCCACCATTCAACATCGACCTTTAACCCTGAGAACGTTTTCACATAAAACAGCGTTCCAACACTCCTTTTAACCACTTTTTATCAAGCGAAGGTTTGTAATAGTATCTCTATAAATACGTGCTATCGAAAGAATAGAATTTGTTCTTATTATCACTATCAGTCTAAGGAATTTTTCTTAGCTTGTAAAATTCTATTTTCTTATAGATCAATTAGATAATCGTATTGCTACTATAATAATTAGTATAAAGAAAACTTGGCTGGCGCCAAGCCTTGGCGAAGGCGGCCGCCTTAGTTGCCCTTATGCTTCCAGAAAGTATATTACGAAGTTATACTTTCTGGCTAGTATAACAAGAGGAACTGAAAAACTCAGTCCCTCTTGGATTCTTGGTTATCTTAACGCACGTGCCAGTATTTCATTGAGCCGATTCACCATTCCTCTTGGATCAAGGATAAGCCCCGCTGCAATTTGTGCGTTTTCAAATATTTGTTCTGCAGCTATTTTTGCAAAGTCATCTCCAGTTTTGCGTGCTGTTTCCAAACGCTTAATCATAGGATGTGCTGCATTGATTTCTAAAACGCTGGGGCCTACGTTATTAAGGTCTTTATTGACGAGTTGCATCATTCGTTGCATACTATTCGTCCCATAAGGACTGAGAACTACGGCCGGACTGTCTACTAAGCGTTTTGATTCTCGTACATCAGTAACCTTACTACCTAAAACTTCTTTAAGCCAACCGGTTAAGGCTAAGACGTCCTCTTCAGACATGGCTTGTTCATTTCTAGCGTTCTGTTCAACATCGTTTAAATTTAAATCCGCTTCATCCGCTGAAATGAGACGTTTACCTTCAAATTCCCTGATCGCCCCAAAGATGTAATCGTCAATCGGTGCATAGGTATAGATTACTTCAAGTTCTTTATCTCGGAAAATCTCCAAATAAGGACCGGATTCGATAACCTCACGCGATGGGCCATTGACATAATAGATAGCCTCTTGCCCTTCTTTAATCCGACCTACGTAATCCCCTAACGATATAAGCTCTCCTGGCTGAGTTTTTGACGACTCGAATTGCAGAAGTTTGACAAGTTCTTTTTGATGAGTATAGTCATTGGCAGCCCCTTCTTTAAGGTAAAGATTAAACTTCTCCCAGAATTCTTTATACTTCTCGGGTTCCGAGGTCGCTTGACTCTCCAGAAATTTCAGGAAACGAGTTGTGACCACTTTGTTGAGTTTACTGATTAAAGCGCTGTCCTGCATTGTTTCCCTAGAAATATTAAGAGGAAGTTCCTCACTGTCCATTACCCCTCTTATAAAGCGCAACCACTCTGGTAAAACCGCTGGAGATTTTTCTTGGATAAGAACTTTTTTGCAGTAAAGATTCACACCAGGTTCAGTTCGTCCAAAACCAAACTGTTCGAAGTTCTCCTTGGGAACAAATAATAAGGAGTTAATATTTAGAGGGGCGTCCGACGAAAAATGCAAACGCAAAAGCGGTTCGTCATGGGCATTAGCTATGAATTTATAAAATTCGTTATACTCATCATCCGAAATCTCACTTTTATTCTTTGTCCAGAGGGCGTCAACCGTATTTACTTTCTTACTATTAAGCAATATGGGGTAGGGCACAAAACTTGAATATTGCTTAATGACTCTTTGGACAGTTTCTTCCTTGGCAAAATCATAAGCATCTTCTTTTAAGTGGAGGACTAGCCTTGTTCCTCTAACAGCGTCTTCACCTTCAGTAATAGTATAACTACCGACACCGTCGGATTCCCATACATAGCTACCCCCTTCTTGGTGATAGGAGCGTGTATAGATTGTCACCTTATCTGCTACCATAAACGCAGAGTAAAAACCCACTCCAAATTGACCGATGAGATTCAGATCTTTTTGATCCCCCTTAGCTGACAAGTGCTTGATAAATTCTTTGGAGCCCGAATGGGCGATTGTCCCCAAATTTCCAACCAACTCATCTTTAGTCATCCCTATTCCAGTGTCAGTAATGGTTAAAGTATGTGCATTGTCATCCGTATCAATTTGGATCTCCAAAGCTAAATCTTTATCCTTTACTTCTGGTCCAGTCAGCTGCGTGTAACGTAATTTTTCAATGGCATCAGCCGCATTAGAAATAAGTTCTCGTAAGAAAATCTCACGCTCGGTATAAAGAGAATGAATGACAATGTCCAATAATTGCCTAATTTCAGTTTGAAATTCCTTTGTTTCTACTACTGTACTCATTCCTTACCTCCATTGTTTATTTATAGCCTCTACTTATGCTTAGTTTAATAAAATTTTACCAAAAGTGCAAAGGCTTTTATACTGATATCAACGTTAGTATGTTTTGCAAACATGCTTCGAACTTCTGATCATCTTCAGTTACTCTTTTTTTCGGTCCCTTAGTTCTTCCACCACCACGTCGAAACTTTGCTTTGGCTTCTCGTTCTTCAAGCAGAAATTCAATCTTGGCAGGGTCAAATTCACGTCCTGCAGGACTTAAACAATGGACTCCTTTTCCTAATAACATTGCTGCTAATCCCCAATCTTGGGTGACAGCCACATCTCCTGCTTGAGCTAAATTCATAACTCGAATATCCGCCTCTTGAGATGAGTTTCCAACTACAACGTGATGTTCGGAAACAATATTGTGATTAAAACTGGCCACTGTCCAAACTGGAATAGAATAGTCTCGTGCTAACTTCATGCATATTTGTAAAACCGATTTTGGACAAGCATCAGCATCCACAATTAGTTTCATAACTTAAACCTCACCCCCCTGTGGTGATTGGGTAGGGGCAATTCATGAATTGCCCCTACATGATAGTGGTCTCCTTCAAACCGTCTTCTGTCTGGATCACTTTTTTCTCTTTAAGCAATTTGCCTAGGGCTCTTTTAAAGGCAGCTTTACTCATATTTAAGCGACTTTGAATTTCAAGCGGACTACTCTTATCATGGAGCGCTAGAAATCCTTCATGATTCTTGATCCCTTGGAGGATTTTTTCTGTATCACTATCTATCTGAAGATAAGAAAGATCTCTTGGCGATAAGTCAAGCTTGCCATCGTCCCTAACCCTAATCACTCGAGCTTCAACCTGATCCCCTTCTATGAGTTCAGTGAAATACTCATTGACTGGTATTAGCCCAAGATACCGATTATCGACCGCTACAAAAGCCCCAATTTCAGGATTGACCGAATAGACCGTACCTACCACTTTGTCATTCTTCAGATAAGGCGCTTCCGCCGAAAGATACTCATAAATCTGGGTCGTAGCGCTCAACCTCTGACTCTTGTCCAAATAGACTTTTACCAAATAGCTTTTCCCTACTTGAATCGGATATTTTTGTTCCTTGAAGGGCAAAAATAGCCCTCTTTCTAAACCCAAATCTAAGAAGGCGCCGATCTTCGTCTTGGCATTTACCTTTAGATAGGCTAAGTCCCCTAATTGAGCTAGCGGTTTTCTGGTCGTAGCGATCAAGCGTTCTTCGGAATCTCGATAAATGAAAACCTCTAATTCATCCCCCTCTTTAGCGCCCTCAGGTAATTGCTTAATGGGTAGAAGGATATTGTCGTGCCGTACCCCTGTGTCCGCATCTAGGTAAGCACCAAAGGATGTGAAATTAGAGATTTTAAGAGTCTGAAATTTCCCGATTTCAATCATTTCATTGTTCCTTTCCAAATCAATGACAAATAGTTCATCTCTTTAACAAAAAAATGCACCATCCATCTCCATTCATTATAGCGAATGGTGATAAGTGGTGCAAATTGTCATTGTTCTCCTCTCGATTCGAACTTAGAAATAATCGAGTCCATCCGACTGTTCATGGCAATTTGGATGGCAATACTGGCAACCACTAGGGCAACAAGGACCAAAAATGCTCGAAGTGGAGTAGTTTAAAATGCTCTCCTCATCGTTTTCCAGAACATTAGTCCGGATTTCGAGATCATTGTCGTACTGAAGAGTTGAGGAATTCTCTCGTTGTGTTGTCATAAACTCGAATCTCCTTTTTTAATTATTCTATGCAAAGCATTTGTCTTAGAATCCTCGAATATTACCACATTATACTACTTTGGAATAAACTTCTATTTGCGGAGCCAACGGTCTAGCGCGAACTTGTTGGTTTCACGGTTTAAGTCGGCTATGTTGGTTGTTAAAGGAATGTCCTTCGGACAGGCACGAACACAGTTTTGGGAATTACCACAATCCGCAATTCCACCTTCATCGAGTAAAGGCTCTAACCGTTCATGTTTGTTCATTTCTCCTGTTGGATGAGCATTAAAGAGACGAACCTGAGAAATTGCCGCCGGTCCAATGAATTTAGATCGATAATTGACTTGAGGGCATGCTTCCATACAGCAACCACAAGTCATACACTTTGATAGTTCATAAGCCCACTGCCGTTTTACTTCTGGCATTCTCGGCCCGGACCCAAGATTGTAAGTACCATCTATAGGAATCCAAGCATGGACTTTTTTAAGGTTCTCAAACATAATTTGACGGTCAACCATTAAATCCCGTACCAACGGGAATTTAGTCAGTGGTTCAAGTACAATTGGCTGTGCCAGTTGATCTATGAGAGCAGAACAAGCTTGTTTCCCTTGCCCATTAATATTCATCGTACAAGCTCCGCAAACTTCCTCCAGACAGTTACATTCCCAGACGACTGGGGTCGTCTTCTGTCCGGCAGAGGTCACAGGGTTTTTCTGGATCTCCATTAAACACGAAATAACATTTAATTTTTCTCGATAGGGAATATCAAACTCTTCCCAGCGACTTGGCTTATCAGGGCCATCTTGACGACGAATTTTAAAGTGTATTGTTTTTTGTTCAGCCATCTTAATTCACCTCTACTTTTCTATATCAATAATGGCGAGGACGTGGCGGAATCAAGGATACGTCAACGTCTTCATAACTAAGTTCTGGGCCACTGGGGGTCCAACTCGCAATCGTTGTTTTTAAGAAATTCTCGTCATCACGTTCCGGATACTCAGGTTTATAATGTCCGCCCCTACTCTCATTGCGTCGTAAGGCTCCTAAGGTAATGACTCTTGCCAGTTCTAACATATTCCAGAGCTGACGGATGAACGTACCTTCTTGGGTTCCCCATTCGACATTATCGCTTCTGCCAATATTCTGCCAGCGTTTCATAAGTTTCTGTAGCACTACGTCTGTTTCCTCAAGTTTAGCGTTGAAGCGTATGACCGTCACATTCAACGTCATAATGTCGCCTAGTTCTTTATGGAGCAAGTAGGGGTTTTCTGTCCCTTTCATAGCCAGGATCTTCGCCCATTGCTCGTCTTGAAGTTTCTTCTCTTTGATAAAGACTGGTTCAGTGCCACTTGGAGTTTGAATCTTGTTTTTCTTAATGTACTCCATTACTTTAGGCCCAGCGACCATTCCTCCATAAATTGCCGAAAGTAACGAGTTCGCGCCTAGTCGGTTGGCCCCATGGTATTGGTATTCACATTCCCCCGCAGCAAAAAGTCCTGGAATATTCGTCATCTGATCGTAATCGACCCACAATCCACCCATGGAATAATGAACTGAAGGGAAAATCCGCATTGGCACTTTCTTCGGATCATCACCCACGAACTTTTCATAGATTTCTATAATTCCGCCAAGCTTACGTTGTAAGACTTCAGGATCGATATGTGATAGATCGAGATAGACCATGTTTTCGCCATTAAGGCCGAGACCTTGGTCAAAAACCACTTCATAAATGGCACGAGTCGCGATATCGCGAGGAACCAGGTTTCCATAGTCCGGAAACATTTCCTCAAGGAAATACCATGGTTTGCCATCTTTATAGGTCCAGATTCTACCTCCTTCTCCGCGGGCGGATTCGGACATGAGCCGGAGCTTGTCATCGCCCGGAATCGCGGTGGGGTGGATCTGGATAAACTCCCCGTTGGCATATTTAACGCCTTGTTGATATAACGCTGATACAGCGCTTCCCGTACAAATTGTCGAGTTTGTGCTTTTGCCAAAGACCGCGCCTGGGCCACCAGTCGCAATAATCACAGCGTCTGCAGCAAACGACTGAATACCCATACTCCGAAGGTCTTGAGCGACAATGCCTTTACACGTTCCTTCCTCGATCACCGTAGAAAGCAATTCCCACTGTTCGTATTTCTGTACCATGCCTTCAACTTCATAACGTCGAACCTGCTCATCGAGAGCATAGAGAAGTTGTTGGCCAGTTGTGGCCCCCGCAAACGCCGTTCGGCAAAATTTCGTCCCACCAAAACGGCGGAAATCGAGTAACCCTTCCGGCGTACGGCTAAACATGACGCCCATCCTATCCATCAAGTGAATAATCCCTGGCGCTTCATCACACATAGCTTTAACGGGCGGTTGATTGGCTAGGAAATCCCCACCGTACACCGTATCGTCAAAGTGAAGCCAAGTAGAGTCCCCTTCTCCTTTGGTATTAACTGCTCCGTTAATGCCTCCCTGAGCACATACCGAGTGGGAACGTTTAACGGGTACTAACGAGAATAAGTCGACGTGCGTACCGGCTTCGGCCATCTTGATCGTAGCCATCAGTCCAGCAAGGCCACCTCCTACAACGATGACTTTACTCATCCCTTGAACCTCCTAATTTATGTTTTGTTTTTGGTCTAAGATTACTTATTTCAGAAAAGCAGAAATATCAAATAGCCCAATCCCTGATAAAACGACGAACACTACAGCCAATGAATACGACCATACTTTCTGAGAATGGGGTCCAATCGTCAAACCCCAAGTAATGGCAAAAGCCCATAGTCCATTCGTGAAATGAAAAAACCGCAAAAATCACGCCTAGAGCATAAAAGAAAAGTCCCAAAGGCTGACTTAGAAACTGTTGAAGCGCCGCAAAATTGGCCTCCCCAAAACGCAAGAGATAGACGTGAATAATGACAAATAGCACGGTATAAAGACCGGAAATCCGTTGGATAATATAGAACCAGTTCCGAGCATATTTATATCTCAAAATATTGCTTTGACCAGTATAAACAACCCAGGTTCCATAGACAGCATGGAGCGCAATAGGAATAAAGATAATTAATAATTCAATTATGAAAATCCCCGGAAAGCTTTGCATAGTGTGGATAATCCGATTATAAAGTTCCGCCCCCCCAAGAGCCGTTAGATTAAGAACCATGTGAAACATTAGAAAAATTCCAATAGGCACTAATCCTAGTAATGAATGGACTCTTCGAATTAAAAAGTGATAGGGTTTTTGTGTCGTACTCATATTCTTTCCTCTCCTCCCAATACATTTGAGACCATATTCTCGACGAATCTTCCGCTGTGTGACTTATTAATCTCCCTCCATAAGTTAGTATAAAAAATTGAATAAAACCTTGCTTATAAACCAAGCAATCTTTGTGCCAATTTAATAGAATTTAATAAATTTTCAGTTATCGAATCGGGCAAAGAGATAATTCATTGTGTTATCTAGGTTTCTACAGAAGTAATTACCATTTTCTCCCAACCCGAGTTCAACAAATAAAGCCTAATTAACTTCTAAATATTTATAAATTCTAGAATTTATAAATATAAACTTCTAGCTTTTAGAATTTAACGTCTTTACTTATACATTTTTAGTCTCATGACATTGTCTTAAGTTTATTGTAGAGCGTTGCCAAGGATATTTTTAAAGCCTTGGCGGCTTGTTTTTTACCTTCAACGGAGTCACCATAATGTTTCAAGGCCAAACGAATCATCTGCTTTTCCATTTGTTCAAGGGGCATGAGTCCTCCGAGCACCGGTTCAGGAGGCATTTGCGCCTGTGAATCCACCAGATTAAGAATATACTTATGAGTAATGATTTCTTCTTCGACCGTAACCATAGCTCGTTCCAGAACATTTTGAAGTTCGCGGATATTACCAGGCCAATTGTATTGCATTAAGATCTCCTCAGCCTGGGTTGTCAATCCTTTAACGTGCTTTCCAAATTTACGGTTAAACTTAACAATCAAGGATTGAACATAAGCCGGAATATCAGCTTTGTGGTTACGTAGGGGTGGTAAACGTAATTCAAGGACATTGAGTCGATAATAAAGATCCTCACGAAAATCGCCACGTTTGGTCATTTCCAGGAGATTGCGATTGGTTGCTGATATGACTCGTACATCCACTTTAATGGTCTGAGTCCCGCCAACCCGTTCAAACTCCATTTCTTGTAAAATTCTTAGCAATTTAACTTGCAAACTGAGATTCATATCTCCAATTTCATCTAAGAAAATAGTTCCACCATTGGCTAACTCCATCTTGCCCAACTTGGTTTTAAGGGCTCCTGTGAAAGCTCCCTTTTCATGCCCGAAAAATTCACTTTCGAGAAGCGTCTCAGGAATTGCCGCACAGTTCACTTTGATAAAAGGCTTGTCAAATCTCAAACTGGCTCCGTGGATAGCATGAGCGAATAATTCTTTCCCAGTACCGGATTCTCCAGTAATCAAAATGGTTGAGTTGCTTTTTGCCGCTTTACGGGCCAAATCTAAAGCGCTTTCAAATTCTGGTTGGCTTCCGATCAAATCATCAAACGTATATGAACTCGTCGAAATTTGATTAATACGGGTTTGTAAATCATCAATCACTTGGTTTGAAGCTCTTAATTGCTCCATCAATTTGTAAATATCCGTCAAGGGCTGAAAAACCACGACTGCCCCTTCCATTTTTCCATCTACGACAATGGGGGAAGCGTTAGCAACCACCTCCACATCTGCTCCACCTACCACAGCACGATGGGCAAATACAGCTTCATGTGTACGTAAAGATCGTGCCAGTGCTCCGTTTGGTGAAACATCAAATATATTGTTACCAATTCGTTGACCAGCTGGAATTGAGGTAACACGGCTAAAAGAAGGATTAACATAGTTAATATTACCATCGATCCCCGCTACTTCGATCGCCTCCTGAACTGAGTTCAAAATGGCATCAAGCTCACCTTTTAATCGTTTTATATTAGCTAACTTTTCCTTCTCTTCGATAATGTACATCATTAGATTGGCCCCTTGAGCCTCAATCACAGCACTTGTTTTTTCTTTAGCTTTTCTCAATTTCTTGTTGTACTTGGGATACGCCAGTAGCTTCTATGATTACATCCAGA
>NZ_JYNH01000059.1 GCF_000960765.1 Desulfosporosinus sp. I2
GGGAAATCGTTATTTCCTTCCGCAGTGGGATCATTAACATTGGCGCTGAGGGTCAGATTTTGGCCGGAGCTATCGGGGCGGCTGCCATAGCCACCTCCTTACCCGATATGCCAGCTGTATTTTTGCTCCCGCTGGTATTTCTGGTCGGCGGTATGTGTGGTGCGATCTGGGGAGGAATTGCAGGTTGGCTGAAGGCCCGTCTGTCCGTAAATGAGATTCTTAGTACGGTGATGCTCAACCAGATTGCGATCCAGTTATATCTATTTCTTATACGTGGTCCGTTAATTGACCCAAAAGAGGTATCTTACGGCACAGGCGTACCACAAACAGCCTTAATTCCTGAACAGATCTGGCTTAGCCGGCTGATCCCAGGAACTCGACTTCATTCCGGTCTGATTTTCGCGCTGGTCTTAGCGGTCTTGGTTTATGTTTTTTTATGGCGCACTAGTATTGGCTATCGTATGCGAGCAGTGGGAGCGGGTCCTGAGGCCGCTCGGTATGCCGGAATTAAAGTGGAGTGGTACTTGGTCCTGGCCATGGCCCTGGCCGGAGGCATGGCTGGGCTGGCCGGTGTCGTCGAAGTAACAGGAGTTCATCACCGCGCCCTAGAAGGTATTTCCGCAGGGTATGGGTTTAGTGGTATCGTAGCTGCCCTTTTCGGTCGCCTGCATCCGTTAGGCACCATTCCGGCTGCTGTGCTGTTCGGTGCCTTGCTTTTAGGAGCGGATATGATGCAAAGGGCTGTCAATATTCCGGCAGCTATGATCATGGTAATCCAAGGACTCGTCGTCCTATTTGTGGTCTCAAGCGATTACTTTCAAAGTAACACAGGTTCTTTAGCCCGATTAAAGGCTAAAGTGTTTAGAGAAAAAGGGGACAAGGAAGGTGGCGAGTCATAATGGAGGGTGTCGTGAATTCCGATATTATTATTATAATTCTGGCTACTGGAATCCGTTTGGCCACGCCTTACCTTTTAGCAGCCTTGGGGGAAATGTTTGTCCAACGTTCGGGTGTTTACAACCTTGGCGTCGAAGGGATCATGATGATGGGTGCTTTTGCAGGCTTTTATGCGACGTTGCAATTAGGAAGCCCCCTCTTGGGCATTGTTATAAGCTTAGTCATTGGGGCGTTAATGGGCCTGTTAATGGCATTGGTCAGCGTGACCTTTAAGGCGGAACAGGGAATTAGCGGCATTGGACTTTACATGTTTGGTTGGGGGCTCTCAGGCTTGCTTTTCCGTCTGTATGTAGGAGGAATCACTTCCGTCGAGGGCTTGAAGGCCATAAAAATTCCGTTCCTGAGTAATATTCCGTTCTTTGGGCCCGTACTATTTGACCATAACGGGTTAGTCTATACAGCATTCCTGCTGGTTCCGTTGACAGGTTTTATTCTTTTTAAGACTAGTTGGGGTCTTAATGTGCGAGCAGTGGGCAATAAACCTGAGGCAGCGGATACACTGGGGGTTAGTGTCGTACGGATCAGGTATCAGTGTTTGATTGTTGGCGGTATGTTAGCCGCTCTGGCCGGGGCCTTCTTAACCATCGGTCAAGCGAACATGTATGCTGACAATATCACTGCAGGCAGGGGTTTTATAGCCATCGCCCTAGTTTACTTCGGACGCTGGAGCCCATGGGGTATTCTGCTTGGCTCGCTCTTATTTAGCTTAGCAGATTCCTTTCAGAGTATGGTTCAAGTGTTGGGGATTAATTTTCCCTATGAATTGGCCGTTATTTTGCCATACATGGTCACCATCATTGCCCTAGCAATTTCCTATGGACGCGTTTGGGCCCCTGCGGCCCTGGGGAAACCATTTCAGCGCGGAACCAGAGGTTAATTATAGAGAAATTTGAAGGAGGAAAAAAACATGAAGAAAAGAATACTAGCTCTCTTGTTGGCTGCCCTTACTCTCTTAACCTTAAGCGGCTGTGGCACTAAACCGACAGCACAGTCGGCTCCAGCACCTGAGGCTCCAAAAGTGGAAAAGATCCGAATAGCTCTTGTGCTTCCTGCGACAGTTGATGATTTGGCTTGGGGCCAATCCATGGTGGAAGGCTTGAAAGCAGTTCAGAAGACTATGGGTGCAGATAAAGTGGAGGTCGCCATCAGCGAAAAGCTAGGGAATGCTGTAGATGCAGGGTCTGCTATCCGCCAGTATGCAACCCAGGGGTATGACATTATCCTTGCTCACGGTTCCCAGTACCAAAGCGTCTTAACCGAAATTACCAAGGACTTCCCTAAAACAACCTTTGCCTATGGAACTGGTTTTGCCACTCAACCAAACGTTTTTGCGTATGATCCTCAGGCCCAAGAAGGGGGCTACCTGTTAGGGATGCTCGCAGCCATGACCACCAAGTCTGGTATCGTGGGGATTGTCGGACCTGTAGAATCCGGGGATGCAGTAAAGTACAACTATGGTGTACAACAAGGCGTACTTAAGGGAAAAGCGGATGTTAAAACGCGGACCGCGTATACGGGCTCCTTTAATGATATTGTGGGTGCAGGCAATCTGGCCAAAACTCAAATGAGTGCCGGAGCGGATATCCTCACTGGTTCCTCTCAACAGGCTGTAGGAGCCTTGAGAGCAGTAGCTGAAACCAAGGATAAATACTGGCTCTCCACGGATATGGACCAAAGCAGTATCGCGCCGGACCACGTTCTGGCAGCCCAAGTCTATAACTGGGAAAAGGTTGTCACTAAAATTATTGAATTAAGGAAAAAAGGAACTCTCGGCGGACAAGTCTTAACCTTAGGGTTCGCTGATGGAACAATTGATTTAAAGTACAATGCAAAATTGGCTGACAAGATTCCTGCGGCGGCTAAAGCTGCCGTAGAACAGGCTAAACAAGACATCATTAGTGGAAAATTAAAAGTGGAATTACCAAAGAAATAACGGGTGAGTACAAATGGCTGAAAATATTGAACACCTAGAAATGTGTGGAATCACCAAACGTTTTCCCGGTGTCCTAAGTAACAATAATGTTAATCTTCAAATAAAAACCGGTGAGGTACTGGCTATTCTGGGCGAAAATGGAGCAGGTAAAACCACTCTGATGAATATCCTTTACGGCCTTTATCAACCCGATGCCGGGAAGATCTTGATCAATGGTAAACCCGTCAATATCAATTCTCCTCGTGAAGCTATTGCGCTTGGGATAGGGATGGTGCACCAGCATTTTATGCTAGTGCCCACCCTTACAGTCTGTGAAAACGTAATCTTAGGGCTATCCAAGTCGTTCTTAGTGGATCTTAAAACAGCCACCCAACGAATTAAAGAAATTACGGCCACCTATGGTTTAGCTATCAATCCCGACGCCTATGTCTGGCAGTTAAGTGTTGGGGAACAGCAACGTGTGGAGATCATCAAAGCCCTTTATCGCGGTGCAAACTTACTGATCCTTGATGAACCAACTGCGGTACTTACCCCCCAAGAATCCAACGAGTTAATCGAGTTGCTCAGAAACATGTCAGCCCAAGGCAATTCCATCATTTTAATTAGCCATAAATTACATGAGGTTATGGCCCTAAGTGATCGGGTTACCGTGCTCAGGGATGGGGAAGTGTGTGCCGATGTTTTGACCCGGGAGACTTCGCAAGAAGCCCTTGCCCAGCTGATGGTAGGAAGAGAAATGGCTGCCTGTCAAAGGGGAGGAACCTTCTCACCGGGTAAGACTGTTTTAGAGTTTCAGGATGTATACGCTCAAGGGGATAAGGAAACAGAGGCCTTGGCAGGAGTTTCTCTCACAATCAGAGAAGGGGAGATTTTGGGCATAGCCGGAGTTTCAGGGAACGGACAAAAAGAACTCGCCGAAGTGATCGCAGGACTGAGAAAAGTTACTGAGGGTAAGCTTTATTTAAATGGCAAAGAAAGCACGAAAATGTCACCGGCATGGATCATTCAACAGGGTTTGGGTTATATACCGGAAGACAGGCTTCATGTGGGAACCATTCCTTCCTTTAGTATTTGGGAAAACCTGATCCTAAAGGATCACCACCTAGCCCCCTATGCCAAACATTTACTGCTTCAAAACCAGGTAATTATGTCCCATAGTTCATCGTTGGTGGAAAAGTACGGGGTAAAAACTCCGAACTTGGAAACCCCCACAGGCAAGCTCTCGGGCGGCAATATACAGCGGGTCATTCTGGCTCGGGAAATAACCCGGAGTCCTGTGGCGTTGGTGGCTGCTTATCCCACCCGGGGACTGGACATCGGCGCAACTGAGTACTTGCATAGCAAACTCTTGGAAGCTCGTAGTCAGGGAATTGGAGTCTTGTTGATATCTGAGGATCTCGAAGAACTGTTGAGTATTTGTGATAATATTGCAGTTCTATACGAGGGAAGGGTTATGCAGGTCATGCCAGTTGAGGAAGCAAATGAACGTATTCTGGGACTATTGATGGCCGGTATTGCCGAGGAGGCGTCATAAGCCTGTAAACATCATTTCTGCCATAACTCCGCCTGCCTTTTTAAGACTCCTTTACCACTGATAAGTAAATACACACAAGAGATGGATTCAAGTCAATTAACTAATACGAAACCCTAGGAGTAAGCGAAGGGCCGTGACAAGCGTTACGGCTCTTCGCTTTCCTCGTCAGTAGATTATAGCAAGGTGAGGGCTAATCTTTTCCTATCCGTGCAACCAAACACAGGTTAATTTAGGCTTATTTAAGATTGAGCTTGAATTGGGGCTACCAGCAAAACTTCTTCATTATCTCGATAAATTTTTGCGAATTCTGATATCGGAAGAGGATTTGTTCCTAGACCTACTTCTATCGTAAAGCCTGGTCGCTGGTATTTGTCTATGAACCAATCTTTGTAGCCTGCGTAGGACGTAATCCCAGTCGCTTCTGCCAGTGGATACCCACTTAACTGGGAGAATACTTCGCCAATACGTCGAGCCTCAGGTGGAGTTTTATTCAGATAAGTCCAATAAATCACCTCTCCTTGGCTGTGGTATGCAAGTACTAGCCTGAAATTATGGGTTCTGGTAAAGTCCGCAACAGCTTTTGATTCGGGCTCAGACTCTGGAGACTGTCCGGAAAACCTAGTAGGTCCTGGACCATGTACTCCGTATTCAGCCTCAGCTTGTTTGGAAAGTTGCCAGGAAGCATCGTAATTGTGGTTTAAATCAACTCCTCGGATGTTGGCTTGCCACACTTCTCCGAAGTTCATTCGGCCATTGTTCCAAGCAATCAGTTGGTCGTAAAAGGGATTATCTCTTTGCAAGCCTTGAAGAACTAAATCGACTCCGTCGGGATTAACCATGGGCATAATGTAAATCGTGGTTTGCAGCCAAATATCTCTGAGATCATAGCCATGCATAGGGAGACCCTCGGTGTAAGCTTTGGCGAAATTCTCGATATATTTCATTAACATGGGTGATGTTATCCATTCTAAGCTATGATGAGCAGCATTATAGAAGACTTCCACTGGCCCATTCCCTAATTTAAGGGTGTACAAGTTTTTTCCGAGCACACTTTTACCAGCTACTCCAATTTCGATAAAGGGATATCGACTCTTTAAACCCAGCACATCTCTCTCCATAATTTCATAAGTATAGTTAATATTGGTATCTACGACATCAAAAGAATAGGGTACTTTGATCACCTGACCGATTTGGAGAGTATGGGGATTAATGCCCGAGTTTGCAGTAAGTAACGTTGCGAGACTAATATGATACTTTTGAGCAATTAAGAATAGGGTATCACCTGCTTTGATGGTGTAATTTTCATACCCTAGGAGCAAACCTTGCAACACCTTAGAGGTGTTCGTGCCAATGATCCCATCGGCGGTTAATCCATTATTTCTCTGAAACTTTTTTATTGCTTCCTCTGTTTTAAGGCCAAAAATCCCATCAATCGGTCCAGGATAATACCCTAACTTTACTAAGAGACTTTGGATTTCCATGACATCATTACCTCTGGAACCGCGTTTGAGCGTCCGCATGTTAACACACCTCTTTTAGACCAACATATGTGAAGGGGATTATTTTGTTGACAACAATAGAGCTTGAGGATAAGGGAGGGTTGGGAGCAGAAGTGGTTAACGCTGCAGGACTAGCTTTTGAAGAAATCGCTGGATTAGTAAACCATGTATCTGTTCAGGTGAAGGAAATATCCTTGACCATTGATCAGATGGCTATAGGGAGTCAACAAATTGTTGGCTCTGTGAACCAGATTGATAGTTTGAGCAAAAAAGTGACTGAAGAGACCCAAACGTTTCAACGGCCACTGAGGAGCAATCGGTGTCTATGGAAGAAATTGCTTCTTTCTCTTTTATGGCAATCGATGCTTCCTACGCGAAGGGTAACTATAAGCATGGCGCAAAGCAGGCATATTTATAGATAGGAAATCATGATATTATGGGTTTAAAGGAGGGAATTTGATTATGGCTAATGCTATTTTCCTATTTATTCTTGCTGGTTTAGCGGAAATAGGAGGAGGTTATTTAGTATGGCTTTGGCTGAGAGAAGCTCGGCCATTTTGGTATGGGATAATAGGGGGGCTCATCTTAGTTCTTTACGGAATTATACCGACTATGCAAAAGTTTCCGAGCTTTGGCAGAGTTTATGCTGCTTATGGAGGGGTATTCATTATTTTGGCCGTTTTATGGGGATGGGGCGTTGATAAGAAAATTCCCGACACCTATGATTGGATAGGTGCTGCCATATGCCTGGGCGGGGTCTCAGTCATGTTATGGGCTCCGAGACATTAAAATTCTCGAGTTTAAAGATCTAAAGATCACTATCAAGAGCTTGTACATACATTAAAAATAATATCTAATTCGAATGAAGCTACTTGTGTTATCCTAATAAATAGAATGAAAAGTCTCATGGGGTGGGGAAATTTGAAGGCAATATTACTAGGAATATTGGCATCGTTCTTTTTTGCTGCAACGTTTGTGCTAAACCGTACTATGGAGTTATCGGGTGGGAATTGGATTTGGAGTGCAGTTCTAAGATATGTGTTTATGGTGCCGCCATTACTTATCCTAGTTATGGTCAGAGGAAATCTGAAGGCTCTGTTATTGAATATGCGCCAAAGACTAACGATTTGGCTGGGATGGAGTACCGTTGGTTTCGGACTTTTTTATGCACCACTTTGCTTTGCAGCGGACTATGGACCAGCCTGGTTAGTTGCGAGCATGTGGCAGATAACGATCGTAGCAGGCTCTCTACTAGCGCCACTTTTTCATACCACAATCCAAACGGAAACCGGGGTAATGAAAGTCCGTACTGCCATACCTGTGAAAGGGCTTGCCATTTCTTTAATCATTCTATTGGGTATCGCACTGATTCAACTGCAGCAGGCTCAGGTTCTTACGAGCAAAGAAATTATTTTCGGAATATTGCCCGTATTACTTGCTGCATTTGCGTACCCCTTAGGTAATCGTAAAATGATGGCTGCCTGTCAAGGACAACTGGACACTTATCAACGAGTCCTTGGCATGACGCTCGCTAGTCTCCCTTTTTGGCTTATATTATCGGTTGTGGGGGTAGCTGAAGTCGGACTTCCGAGCGGTCATCAGACGATGCAGTCGGTTATCGTTGCCCTTTCTTCTGGTGTCATAGCAACCAGCCTCTTTTTCTCTGCGACGGATATGACCAAGGGTAATGTCCACAAGCTTGCGGCTGTGGAAGCGACTCAGTCTGGGGAAGTTATTTTTGCTCTAATTGGTGAATTAGTCATCATCCACGGGCCTAACCCAACTATTTGGTCTATCGTTGGAATGCTTCTCGTCGTTCTCGGTATGATTTTGCATAGTTTCCTAGGTCGAGGAGAGACGGGCTAATTCGTAGCTGTATATATTTACCTGCCCAAGAACATGGATAGTCAAGGGTGGAGAATATTTTTCGGATGGTTGAGAGAGCGAGGCAAGGAGGCAAAATGGAGATGAATACAAATGTTATTGCTGGTAAATCCCTCCTGGAATGGAAGTCGGAATATCCAATAATCGATGATCTGATGTTTACCCATGAGGTTTTCTGGACGAACCCAAACTACAAGAGCTCTAAGAACCCTGTTCCTATTCAGGAAAAGGAAATACATGAGGCTAAGGAGAGACTTATTCGTTTCGCGCCCTACATTGCGCAAGCCTTCCCGGAAACTCAAGGTGACGGAGGGCTCATAGAATCGCCACTTACCCCTATATCTAACATGCAGAGATATCTTGAAGAATACTACAAACTAAAGATTCCAGGTCGTCTATGGCTAAAATGTGACAGCCACCTCCCTATATCCGGCTCGATCAAGGCACGAGGCGGAATTTATGAAGTCCTTAAACATGCTGAAGACCTTACACTCCAACATGGCCTAATGACAGTGGATAGCGATTATGCGAATTTAAATTCACCAAGGTTCAAAGAATTCTTCTCTGGCTACTCTATTGCAGTAGGATCAACAGGAAACCTCGGCTTAAGTATAGGCGTGATTGGAGCAAAACTTGGATTTAAAGTCACCGTCCATATGTCCGCCGACGCAAAATCGTGGAAAAAGGAGCTTCTTCGGTCAAAAGGAGTTCGAGTCATAGAATACACGTCGGATTACAGCAAAGCGGTAGAAGAGGGGAGAAGGCAAGCTGAGAAAGACCCAAACTGCCATTTCGTTGATGACGAGAATTCCCGCAATTTATTTCTAGGCTATGCTGTGGCTGCTTATCGCTTAAAAGGGCAATTGGACCGGATGAATATTATGGTCGATTCGGATCATCCGCTCTTTGTCTATCTACCCTGCGGTGTAGGGGGCGGACCCGGGGAGTAACCTATGGCTTAAAGCAAGTGTTCAAAGAGAATGTCCATTGCTTTTTCGCTGAGCCAGTTGATTCACCGTGCATGCTCTTAGGTCTTGCGACCGGCCTTCATGATCAAATTTCGGTTCAGGATATCGGTCTAACTAACAAGACTGAAGCGGATGGATTAGCCGTAGGCAGAGCCTCTCGTTTCGTAGGAAAAGTGATCGAAACCTTACTGAGTGGGGCTTACACTATCAAAGATGATGAACTCTTCAGGTTACTTCAGGCCTTAGACGAAACGGAGAACCACCAACTAGAGCCCTCAGCACTTGCAGGAATGCCTGGAGTAGCAAGATTATTACAAGCCGATGCAGGACTAAACTATTTAAAGCGGCTTGACCTAGAGAAAAAAATGGCCCAAGCCAGCCATATTGTTTGGGCGACCGGTGGCAGTTTAGTCCCGAGAGAGGTAATGGATCAATACCTGAGTAAAGGTAAATGATCGTAAATGCTTCGAAGTCTGGTTAATCGGGTGATCCCTAGTGTTGAGCGCATTGAATGTTGAGCTGTGAAAATGGGATTCTGTGCGAGGGTCAAGGGGGAGGAATTTGTTGAAATAAAGGGAATATTAAACTATAATGAAATATATGCTTGTAACCGTGTTCAGATTAATTAAATCAAAAAATATTAATTTTTGTGAAGATAGACCATATGCTAATGATGACAGAACACGGAGGAAATAAAAGTGACGAAATTCGAGGTTTACCAAAGTATAGCCGGAGAGGTTCAGAAGTTTTACAATGAAGATGTAGCCGTTACACTTTTCGATACAGAAAAGGTTGTTGCCTATTACCCTGGGAAAACGATAGATACCAGGGCCGAGCTTGGGAACCCACCTACGCCGGGCTCAAATGTTTTAGAAGCTCTCACGAGTGGACAACGCGTTGTACGGCGTGTATCAAAGGAACTTTTCGGGATTCCTTTTGTTGGTATTGCTCTACCAATCTTCGAAGAGAAAAAAATAGTTGGTTGCCTCGCCATTGCTTGTTCCCTTGAGCATTATGACAATCTCCTTGTCACTGGTAAGGAAATTCTAGAGTTTGTGGTAACGATTTCTTCTTCAGCTCACAATTTGTCAGCAGCAACTGAAGAACTAGCTGCAACGCTTCGAAGTATGGATGATGAGATAGAACAGGTTAACACAGAGATGCATAGAACCAACGAATTAACCCAACAAATTAAGAAGATTTCAAAGCAAAGTAACATCTTAGGAATTAATGCAGCGATTGAGGCTTCCCGTGCAGGTCAGCAAGGGCGAGGGTTCGCAATTGTTTCGGAAGAAGTCAGGAAGCTAGCCACGAATACACAATCCTCTACGCAGGCCATCGAAGATAATGTACAGGAAGTCCAAACATCGGTGGGGCTTTTGATCGAGGCTATTAAGCAACTGACAGCTGTGACTGAAAATCATGCCAGCGAAATTACAGAAATAGCCAATAGCTTAGTGAGAATAGAAAGTATGGCCAAACAACTTGTGAAAATGGGACAAAACTAAATTGTCAAGGCATCCTTCGAAGGCGTCGGTTAGAAATATCGATGCCTTTTGTCGTTTGAAGTAAGTCATGGGGAGTCAGGGCGAGACTTGTTTTTTTAGTCAAGTTAGAGTGATATAATGATTTATCATGATAGCCTTTAAAAGTAATTACGTAATAAATAAAGCAAAAGCAGAAACTGGAAGGTAAGCTTAATGTCTGATTACATATTGACCTATTCAAAGATCAAGTTTTATCCACTTGAGCCCAGCAAAGATGACATCAAAATCGAGGATATTGCACACTCATTATCGCTGATGACTAGGGCCAATGGACACTGTGACCATTTTTATTCCGTGGCACAGCACTCAATTAGTTGTTATCAGGAAGCTAAATGCCGAGGGTACTCTGCAAGGGTCCAACTTGGTTGCCTTCTTCATGATGCCAGCGAGAGCTATATTTCTGATTTAACAAGGCCGGTCAAACGTAACCTACCTCAGTATTTTTCCATTGAAGAAAAGCTACAAAAAACGATCTACGAAAAGTTCGGACTTGAAGATTTAACGGTAGAAGAACTGAAGCAGATTGAAGATGTCGACGACACTCTGCTGCACTACGAATTTGAAGAAATGATGGATTATCAAATCTTTGAAACTGCTCCTCAGAAATGGATGGAACATGATTTCGCCCAAAGGAATTTTGGCAGTGTCGAGCAGGAATTTATCGCCTTTTTTAATGAACTATTCTGCTTTCACGGATTAACATAAACGATGATCTAGACGAACTGAGCTTCATTAGTGAGGACTGCGCTTGAGGGATAAGCCTGTCCTCCTTTTATTATTTTGTCACACCATTTTCAAAAGTAATCCACTCCTTGATTAAGGACTGCGGAAAAGCTACATAGATTAATAATATTAACTTAATTATTAATAATGTTTAATGTGATGTTGACATAATTAATATAATGCTTTATTATCTTAAACATAGCAGTATCCAAAGACAATTTGAACAGGAGGTGATGATCTTGGATTATAAGATGCCCCATCGTTGTCCAGTATGTGATCATGAAATGAAGATTAGCAAACTAGCTTGCAGTTACTGTCCGACAAAAATTGAAGGAGAATTTAGCTCGTGTAAGTTTTGTCGGCTTCCTGCAGAACAATTAATTTTCGTGGAAGCGTTTATTAAATGTCGGGGAAATATTAAAGAGGTTGAAAAAGAGTTGAGTATCTCATATCCGACGGTTCGAGGTCGCTTAGATAGTGTGATTGAGGCCCTGGGTTATGGGGCCTATAAGGAAAAGGACCCTGAAAATGATAAGGAGGACCTCCATGAGGAAAGTCTGCGTAGGCAGGAGATCCTACAGGCTCTTGAACGGGGAGAAATAACTGCTCAGGAAGCTACGCGCCAAATGAGGAAACAAATAGATTAGAATTAAGAGACAAGAGACAAGAGACATATTATCTAAGGTTAGATTAAGGCTAAAAATGGAAGGAGTTCGGGAAATGAGTAATGAAAAAATGAAGATTCTCGAAATGATTCAAGAGGGTAAATTGACAGCCAATGAAGGAATGGATTTACTAAAGGCGATTGAGGAAGACAACTCACCTAAGGAGGAAGCTAAGACTCCCGAAGATGGGTTAGTTAAGAAAGGGATAACCTTATCGGGAGAACGTTTCTTAAGAGTTCGAGTGATCGGAGAAAAAGCCTTAAAAGTGAATGTGAATGTTCCTTTGAGTCTAATTCGTTCCGCTTCCAAACTGGTAGTTTATGCTATGAGCTTTGTTCCCGAAGATAAACGCGCTGAGCTAGAACGAAAAGGTCTTGATTTGCAGGCGTTGGATGTTGAGGGACTTGCTCGGATTTTAGAAGATACTCTCGATGGCAAGATCGTAGACGTGGAAGTTGCTGACCCTGAAGAGGGAAGAATCAAGGTGGAAGTGTGTGTGGAATAAATCAGCTAAGCTATTAGTAGTTCGGGTCAAAGTGCAAAGTCACAGAAGGTTTACGTTCCCAGTGCCTATCTGGGTAGTCAATCAGTTCTTAGAGGCCCTTACGGACTTAGCTTGGGTTGGGGAAATGGCCATAAGAAAGATACCAGTTCCCCGAGACGAAAAGGCCGGCAAACATTTGCGATGGGTTAAAACCATTTCTCCGAGCGGCATTATTGCCGCCACGCATAATATTATTAAAGATTTATCTGACTTTAAAGGGCTGGATATTGTTCATGTGGAAACTGAAGATGTTCAGGTCAAAGTCAGCATAAAGTGAATGGGGGAAAGAGATGAAACGACAGTTCTACCGAGTAATCATCAATGCCTTTGCCTTTTTTGTTGCAGCTCAGTTTTTGCCTATAGTAGCATCAACCCCTCTGCACTTCATACTGGCAGGTATAGTCCTTGGTCTTGTTAATTTGATGATTCGTCCACTACTAATTATTTTGACCATTCCTCTCAATCTTTTAACCTTGGGGGTTTTCACGCTCGTTATCAATACTTGGATGATCATGCTTACCAGTGGACTGTTGCCCGGCTTTTACGTGCCTGGGTTTGGGGTGGCCTTCCTGGCATCAATCATGGTGTCCTTGGCAAACTGGGGTTTTAAAGAGATAAAGTCTTAACAAGAACATCGATACGGTACTATCGGCTATTTGCAATTTCTTGACTGAATTGCTCCATCCGGCGAAGTCGATAAAATCTTGTCGGCGTCGGACGCAGTGGGTTAATCCGATAAATCAGCAAAGGACTACATCCCCCATTTCACTATCATGTGAAAATGGGGGATGTAGTTTCTTTTATACTCATATTAAACCTATCGTGGCGTCCTTACATAACCTAGACAGTCAAGAAGAGCGGGTATGACTATAGATAACTTGTATCATTAGCTTTAATAGCAGTGGAAGTATTAGCGATAGACTTGTAAACATCTGTCAGAGGATGTGATGGTTGTGTCACAGATTGTTCTCAGTTACATAGAGAGCTACTTGCTTGAGATAACGGTTGATATCTTCAAGCTTCTCAAGTCAAATATTATAGACCACCTCACCGCCTAGGTGAGTAACGGAATGATTTTGTCCCAGGTCCCTAACCCATAGCCAACTGCCACGAAAGCAAAAAGGTTTCATTAAGTTTTATTAATAAAAGGATTGTGGAAATAGTTTGACGAATTTATAAATACAAGGTATCGCTCAGATGTCATTACGCTATGCTTTGGGTGTAAGGACAAAGGCGATTAGTGCCTATTTCAATAGTTAATTAATAATTTGTTTGAGGATGAGCAGTGTGGGGGTTAAACTCTTAAGTCGGTCTGGTAAACCAATGAGCCTGAGGGCAAAGATTAACTGGCTTGTATTTCTAGATATTTTTATTGTATTAGTTCTAGTCCTGACTGTTTTTTCCTATATCATAGTTAAAATTCAATTTGACGAAATAGGACAAAGGGCGCTTACACTGGCAAAAGTAGTGGCAGATATACCAGCAATTGCTCTAGCTTTAGAAAAGGAATCTGACCCTTCACTGATCATTCAGCCGTTGGTTGAAAAGATTCGTGCTCAGACGGGGGCCGAGTTCATAGTCGTTGGAAATATGAATCTTATTCGCTACAGTCACCCTAATCCTCAAAATATCGGCCAAATAATGGTTGGAGATGATAATCAAAAAGTTTTGCTCGGTGAGTACAGCATTACCCAAGCTGTGGGTACCCTAGGTTTGTCGGTGCGCGGTAAAGCTCCGATTTTTGGTATGGATCACGGTCAGCGTGGAGTGGTATCAGTCGGCTTTCTTGTTGATAATATCTGGCAAGGAATTTTTTCCTACCTAATCATAATCGCCGGTATAGGATTGGTAGGACTTGCTATCGGCCATTTGGGGGCATATTTACTTTCGGGACATATTAAAAAACAGATTTTTAACATGGAACCGTTTGAAATTGCTTTTTTAACGCAAGAACAAGCTTCGATTTTGGAATCGATTAGAGAAGGTGTAGTGGCAGTTGACATAGAAGGTAAAATTACAACCTGCAATCAAGAAGCTAAACGCCTCCTAGAACTAGACTCTTCAGAGAATGTCTTGGGTAAGCCTGTAAGTACCGTAATTGCAAATTCACGGTTGCCAGAGGTGTTAGCCTCCGGGATAAGTCATTTTGACCAACCCATGATTATTGGCAATTCCTTAGTTATTGTTAATCGACTTCCCGTTATTCTCAGGGGAAAAGTAATTGGAGCAGTCTCTTCTTTTCGAGACAAAATGCAATTAGATCAAATCGACCAACGTCTTGCTGATGTGGGACGCTATGTGGATGCCTTGCGTAGTCAACGCCATGAATTTATGAATAAGCTTCATACCATATCGGGTCTGATAACAATACAAGAGTATGACCTCGCCCGTCAATTGATCGATCGAGTTAATAATGAACAGCAACAGGTCTTAGATTTTTTTCTAGCCAATATTCGGGACTCAGCGGTCGTCGGGATTCTGCTAGGTAAAATGCACCGGGCCAAGGAACTTGGAGTTCAATTAATAATAAATGATCACTCCCGCTTACAGGATCAATGTTCACATCGCGATCTCGTTTTGACGATCCTGGGGAATGCCATCGAAAACTCTTTTGAAGCGTTTACAGATTGGAACGTTAAAACCCGTAATCCAGTGATCACTGTGTATATTAACGATCAAAGCAAACAATTGATTATTAAAGTGATAGATTCAGGGCCAGGAATTAGCCCCGAAATAAAGGAGCACATATTTGAGAATGGGGTTAGTACTAAAGGAACAGATCGAGGTTTTGGATTAGCCTTGTTATCGGGTCGGATAGCATATATCGGCGGTGCTCTGACGGTTGAATCTGGTGATGAAGGGGCAATTTTAGAAGCTGTTTTACCACAATAAGGAGGACTTACGATGGTTAAAAAACCACTTCAGGTGCTAGTTGTCGATGACGACTTTATGATCGCCCGTGTTCATGCCAAATATATTGACTCCCAGAAAGGCTATCGTGTTATGGGAGTTTCGCATAATTTTGAGCAGTCTATGGCCCTAGTGCATGAATTACAACCAGATCTGCTGGTTTTGGATGTTTATTTACCTGATCGGTCAGGTATTGAGCTATTACGTACTATCCGCTCCCAGGGAATCTCCTGCGATGTCATTCTTATTACTGCTTCTAAGGAACTGGAGGTCGTTGAGGAAGGATTCAGGCTCGGTATATTTGATTATCTGCTCAAACCTTTCGATTTGGAACATTTGAAGGAATCCCTCGTTAAATATCAGCAATACAAGATTCGTTTAGGGACCTCATTAAATTTGAATCAAGCCATGGTTGACGATCTTAAAAAGATCCGCTCTACAGGACCTCTAAAACAATTGCAGTCTGGTATCGACGTACGAACTTTAGAGCACATTAAAGAAAGTTTGCATAACACTAAAGGGTTTTACAGCGCTGACCAGATTGCTCAATTAACTGAAGTCAGCCGTTCTACTGCTCGAATGTACCTTGCGTATCTAGTTGAAGAAAAAGTTGTAGAAGAAAAATTACAATATGGGACTGTCGGACGTCCACAGCTACTATATCGAATGATAAATAATATTACACCTTTGAAGTGGTGAACAATCCTCAAATAAATCGGGTATTAGCAAATAAGGCGGGGATGTAACAAACTGGAAAATTAGTTTGGTTACATCCCCGTTATTTTTATCGTCAAAATTGATTTTATTGTTTATATCATGATATTCGTTAGAATCGTTCCCTTGATTGCTTAGAATATATAGAATATTGTCATAACTCAGATGAGGGAGGGAAGTTGAACAAGTAGCATATAAATTCGCGAAATAAAAGGAGGATGTTTAAGTGAGAAGAAGGACTTCATGGATTGCTCTGGCCTTGGTTGGTGGCATGCTTCTAACTGGATGCGGTGCCACAACACCAGCTCCAAGCAATAACTCGAGTAGTGCTGCAAGTGCTCCGAAAACGTGGACCCCCGACGCAACAATCGAAATCGTGGCCCCCGCTGGTCCTGGCGGCGGTTATGACATGTTAGCCCGCACGATGGAAAGAACCCTTACTGGGGACAAACTGGTAGATAAAGCGATCATTATTACTAATAAAACCGGTGGCGGTGGTGCTACTGGTTGGGCTTACTTAAACACCCATAAAGGATCAGGCAATTATTTTGCAGCCAATTCTCCCCAGATCATCCAAAACAATCTCTTGGGTGTAAGTACGTTATCGTATAAGGATTTTACTCCCTTAGCTATGCTTCAAGCAGAATGGGAAGTTGTCGCAGTACCAAAAGATTCACCGTATAAAACGGGTAAAGATTTCTTTGAGGCACTCAAAGCTGATCCCACCAAAATCAGCATAGCAGTGGGACCTGCTTTGGGTAATGATGATCACATCCAGTTCCTCAAACTCGCTAAAGCTAATGGAATAACGGATATGAGTAAGCTTAAGTTTGTTGTTTACCCTGGAGCGGGTGGCGAGGAAATTCCTGCCCTGCTCGGTGGACATGTTCAAGCCATGACGATCAGTTTGGGTGAAGCTATGGAGCAGTACAAAGCCGGAAACCTTAACATTTTGGGAATTTCCTCCGACAAGCGTTTGGAAGGGGATTATGCAAAAATCCCGACTTGGAAAGAACAAGGAATTGACGTAGTTTTTCCCCACTGGCGCGGTGTAGTGGGACCTAGTGGCATGACCCCTGAGCAAATAGCTTACTGGGATAATGCTCTGAGCAAGATGTCCCAGCAACAGTCCTGGAAAGATGCCATGAAAAAGATGAACATGGATGTATACTATCTGAATTCAGCCGACTATAAAGCTTATCTTGAAAAATCGACTCAAGAAGAGTCAGATCTCTTAAAGTCAGTGGGTCTGATTAAATAGTGGCTTTAAGGAGCGGGAAGGTGGCACAGGGCTGCCACCTTTCTCATATTTTACTGGAATGCGGAGGTGACTTAGAAGTTGAGCAAAAATATGATTACTGGCCTCTTCGCAGTGGCACTCGGTGGTATTTACCTGATTGCGACTCTTAATCTGCGCCAACAAACGATGGGCGATCCGACAGGCCCCAAAGCGTTTCCCTTCATCATAGCCATTCTTCTTATTTTGTTGGGGATATTATTGCTCGTGAAAGAAATCAAGACTCCCCAAGAGAGTAAAAGTATAGTGTTTTTCCAACTCACGCCAGAAGGGAAAAAGGTCTTAATACGTATAGTGATCACTTCGATTGCTGGGATTATTTATGGATTTCTGCTGGATCCTTTGGGTTATTTGATATCTACCGCTGTATTCATGCTCGGATTAATGTTTTTGGTCAATACATTGGTACGTTGGAAACAAAACATTATTGTATCGATCAGCTTTTCCCTAGTTACGTATATTGGATTTGCCACCTTACTCCATTTGAGTTTACCTCGCGGAATATTAAGTTTCTAAGGGGAGTGAAAAATGCTAGATTCTCTGAATTACCTTGCTCTCGGCATGCACGAGGCATTTACCGCTACCAATATTTTTTGGGTACTTATTGGTGGAATTTTGGGTACGGTCATCGGTATGTTGCCAGGCTTAGGGCCGGCAACCGGCGTAGCCGTTCTGATTCCCGTGACCTATGGGATGAATCCGACAACAGCCCTGATAACTATGGCGGGTGTCTATTATGGGGCGATGTTTGGTGGCTCTCGGGCCTCGATCCTAATCAACACACCAGGAGATGCTTCGGCGATTGTGACCTGTTGGGACGGGTATCCGATGGCGCGCAACGGCCAGGCCGGCAAAGCATTAGCCATTAGTGCTTGGGCTTCCTTTGTCGGTGGGATGATTAGTGTGATATTTATAGTTTTCCTAGCCTTACCTGTAGCAAGGTTTGCCTTAAAATTTGGGCCAGCGGAAATGTTCGCTCTTCTCGTGTTCTCTCTGACAGCGACGGTAACACTCTCCAAGGGTAATCTTCTCAAAGGCTTCATTTCCCTGTGTTTGGGTTTTATCATCAGTACGATTGGCATTGATGCTCAGACTGGGGTTATGAGATTTACCATGGGATTTGGGAGTCTGCAGGATGGAATCGACTTTTTAGTGGCTATGATTGGACTCTACGCAGTAACGGAAGTCTTTAAAAATTATGCTTCGCTTGATGCCAACTATGGTGTCAGTACTTCTGATATTGGTAAAGTATCTATGACACGCGCGGACTGGAAGCAATGCCTCGGACCGATTCTCCGCAGTACGCCGCTTGGCTTTATCGTTGGGGTTTTGCCAGGTATGGGTGGCACGATTGCAACATTGTTAGCCTATTCAACGGAAAAACAAATTAACAAACATCCGGAGAATTTTGGCAAGGGTGCTATGGAAGGTGTGGCTGCTCCAGAGGCTGCCAATAACGCTTCTTCAGTTGGGGCTATGATTCCGCTGCTGACCATGGGGATCCCCGGATCAGGGACTACGGCAGTGATGCTTGGTGCGCTCATGATGCTGGGAATTCAGCCCGGTCCGACGCTGTTCACTCAACACCCGGAAATTCCCTGGGGTGTTATAGCATCGATGATCATTGGCAACTTGTTGCTCCTAGCGATTAACTTGCCGCTTGTGAAACCACTTGTTCAATTGTTGAAAATCCCGCAAAGAATCCTCCTGCCGATGATTATGGGCCTAGCCTTCATGGGTACCTATTTGATGAACTATAGCGCCAGTGATTTCTTCCTATTAGTTCTCTTTGGTATTGGCGGGCTTTTAATGTCTAAACTGGATATTCCCATTCCACCTATGGTCCTGGCACTTATCCTGGGCGGGATGCTTGAACAGTCCTTCCGCCAAGCTCTCACGATTGGAAATGGAACGCCAGTACTATTTTTTACTAAGCCCATCTCAATCGTTCTGTTAGTCCTAGCAGTTTTGTCCATAGTCTATACCTTAGTCAAAGATTCAAGAGCTAAAGCAAGAATAAGCAAAGGTCAAGCAGCTTGACCGGGATAATATCAAGTGGTTAAGATGAGAGCTGGTTGCTGAATGTTTGTATAAGGAGTCTAAAAGTATGAGTTGGGTAATTGGGCATAACAGCGGAAATACAATCTCGATTTTTCGCCAGCTCTTGGTATCCAGTGATAACATAATCAAAATACCCGGAGCTCACGATGCCTTGGCGGCTTTGCTTGCTAAAAAGACAGGATTTCAAGCGCTATATTTGTCGGGGGCCGCTTTTTCAGCAAGTTTGGGATTACCTGACCTGGGCGTGACGACGCTCAGTGAGCTGACAGCCCGGACTAGAGAAATTTCGCGTGCTTCCGGCTTGCCGCTTCTCGTCGATATTGATACAGGTTTTGGCAGCATTATTAACGTGACCCGGACGGTGCAGGAAATGGCAGATGCAGGTGCCACCGCTATCCAAATGGAGGACCAGGATTTCCCCAAAAAGTGTGGTCACCTTAATGGCAAGAAACTAGTCTCTAGGCAGGATATGGTACAAAAAATTATTGCTGCCCGCAAGGCCAGCAAAGATATTGTAATCGTTGCCCGAACGGACGCTAAGGCCAGTGAAGGAATAAACGCCGCGATTGATCGAGCCAAAGCTTATGTAGATGCCGGAGCAGACATTGTTTTCCCGGAGGCCCTGCAATCTGAAGAAGAATTTCGTGCGTTCGCGGAAGCGACGGATTTTCCGTTGCTTGCCAATATGACCGAATTTGGTCAAACACCTTATTACTCTGCTCAGCAGTTCCAGGATTGGGGATACAAAATCGTTATTTTTCCTGTGACTTCATTGAGAATCGCTGCTAAAGCCATCGAGCGAGTTTATTCGTTAATTCAAACTGCAGGGACACAACGGGAAATGCTAGGCGACATGCAGACCCGCCAAGAACTGTACGACTTAATCAGTTATTTTGAGTACGAAGAACTGGACTTAAGTATTGCCAAGACCGTTCTGCCCGGGCACTAGCGTGAAGAAAAGGATGGCATAGATAAAAAAATTTTATCCGTGCCATCCTTGATCAATTCATTTAACTATCCAAACATCTCATCGAGGCGCTGTTTTTTGCGAACAAGAAATCTTTATTGTTAAAGTCCAGTTTGGTTAGTAGATCAGAGATTTGCACGATGTCGTTGGAATAAGAATGGGAGTTGGATAGGGGGGGCGGACCGGTTTGTCACAGTTTTCTATTATTTGTTCAGTATACCGCGGTGGAACGAGTCGGGGGTTATTTTTTCGCAAGAGCGATTTACCTGACGACACTGACCTACGTAACAGGATTTTCATGGCGGGGATCGATTCTTATAATCCCACGCAGATCAACGGTTTGGGCAGCGGAACCTCTCATGCCAGTAAAGTTTGCGTGATTTCTCCTTCTTCAAGGAAGGGAGTTGATGTTGAATATACGTTTTACCAAATCGGGATCGGCGCAGAAATTGTGGATGACACAGGAACTTGCGGAAACCTGATGGCGGCCGTTGGTACCTTTGCGGTTGACGAAGGCTTAGTTCCGGTTAATTTTATCGATGATTTTGTCAATATCGCGATCTTTAATACGAACATTGGGAAAATGCTCAGGATGCAAGTCCCTCTCATTGACGGAAAAGCCAAGGTAAGCGGCGATTACTTGATGCCCGGTGTAACGACCCCTGGGGCTAAGATAATGATCAACATTCTGGCCCCAGGTGGAGGGAAGACCGGAAAAACCCTTCCCTTAGGGATTAACGGACCAGTGAAAACGAAATTCGGTACCTATAGTATATCTTTCGTCGATGTTGTGAATCCTTTCGTTTTCATAGATGCCAACGATCTAAGGGTAACAGCAGCAGAAGAAAATAGTGAGCTATCGCGAAATCCCCTCCTACTGGAGAAAATCGAGCTGATCCGCAGGCAAGCTGCTGTGCAAGCCGGTATGGCAACCACAGAGGACGAAGTGGCCGGTTCAGTGCCGAAGTTTGCGCTGATCATGGCACCACAGACTTATGTAACCTCGGCGGGAAGGGTTATTAAGAAAGAAGAAGTAGACATTGTAGCAAAAATGGTTTCCATGGGAAAATTCCATCGTACGTTTGCGGGCAGCGGTTTATATTGCCTGGCAGCAGCGACTCTCCTCCCAGGCACGATACCTAATCGTTTTGCAAGAAAAAGAGATGGCTGGCAGGAACAGATTATTCGAATAGGCCATCCTGAGGGGATCGCTGAGGTAAGGGTATCCCTAACAGAATCCGGAAAAGACGTGGCCAGTGTGGGATTGGATCGGACGGCAAGAAGGATCATCAAGGGGGAGCTGTATATACCACGCTGAGTCGGCGCATAACATCTTGATTCACTGCCTAGGCACCCACTCTTTAACGTCTTACACATTGATCATCTAAATCGGACTTCAAATAATGCACATCAAATTCGAACATCGAGCTTCGAACCACGAACATCGAACGGGGGGGACGAAAAAGTGAGGCAAAACTTAACCGAAAAAATAATCAAAGCACATCTTGTCGAGGGAAGCATGATTCACGGCGAAGAGATCGCGCTCAAGATCGATCAGACCCTTACCCAGGATGCTACCGGTACAATGGCTTATCTTCAGTTTGCCGCGATGAATATCCCACGCATTAACACGGAAGTGTCTGTCAGCTATGTGGACCACAATACGTTGCAAAACGGCTTTGAGAACGCAGACGACCACCGTTTTCTGCAAAGGATGGCGGCCAAATATGGCGCGTATTTCTCCCGGGCTGGCAACGGAATTTGCCACCAAGTTCATTTAGAACGATTCGGAATTCCTGGCAAGACACTGATCGGATCGGACAGCCATACCACGACCGGTGGTGGGTTAGGCATGTTGTCGATCGGGGTGGGTGGGCTGGATGTGGCTGTGGCCATGGGTGGCGGTCCGCTGTATTTGACCATGCCGCAAGTGGTTAACGTACGTTTGTTGGGGAAATTATCCCCTTGGGTAGCAGCCAAAGACATTATTTTGGAAGTGTTACGGCGGATTTCGGTCAAGGGCGGAGTGGGCAAAGTCTTAGAATACACTGGAGAAGGTGTGGCCACCCTGTCAGTGCCGGAACGGGCCACCATCACCAACATGGGGGCGGAAACCGGAGCCACTACGTCGGTCTTCCCCAGTGATGAGACCACTCGTCAATTCTTAAAGGCGCAGGGACGTGAAGAAGTTTGGCTGCCATTAGGGGCAGACCCGGATGCCGAATATGAGGAAGAGATCGAGATCGATCTGGCAGGGTTGGAACCTCTCGTAGCGCAACCCCATATGCCGGACAATGTGGTAAAAGTAAAGGAAATCACGGATCTGCCGGTTAGTCAAGTTATGATCGGCAGTTGTACCAACTCATCATACCAAGATATGATGCGGGTTGCTGCCATCTTAAAAGGAAAGACCCTTCATCCCGGCGTGAGCCTGGTGATTACCCCTGGGTCACGCCAAGTTCTCAAACTACTTTCTGAAAACGGTGCTTTGTCAGACCTGGTGGGCGCAGGCGCCAGGATTCTGGAATGTGCTTGTGGTCCTTGCGTTGGCGTGGGGCAAGCCCCCCATTCTGGAGCAGTGTCGGTTCGCACCAGTAATCGCAACTTCGAAGGGCGTAGCGGTACCAAGGATGCGCAGGTTTATCTGGCCAGCCCGGAAACGGCGGCCGCCACAGCAATTTATGGAGTCTTGACCGATCCCAGGAAGCTAGGAGATTTTCCAGTAATCGAGCTACCTCAGACATTTGCGCCCGATGACAACCTTGTCATCGTACCTTCACAGGATCAGGAATCTATTGATGTGGTGCTGGGACCCAATATTAAGCCAGTACCTGTGGCAGTTGCCCTGCCGGAGAATTTGTCCGGCCAGGTCCTGCTCAAAGTGGGTGACAACATCACCACGGATCATATTATGCCTGCTGGATCTAAGGTACTGCCCCTGAGGTCCAATATCCCGGCCATGTCTAGGCATTGTTTCGAACCCGTCGACGCTACTTTTCCGGAACGGTCAGAGGCTGCTGGGGGCGGTTTTATCGTCGGTCGGGAGAATTATGGCCAGGGTTCGAGTCGCGAACATGCTGCCCTCGTGCCGATGTACCTGGGGATTAAGGCGGTGTTGGTACGCTCGTTTGCCCGAATTCACAGGGCCAACCTGATTAATTTCGGGATATTGCCTCTGACATTTGTCGATCCGACCGACTACGAGAGGATAAACATGAGTGATGTATTGGAAATCCCTGGCGTCACGGCAGCGCTTGAGGCTGGCGAGGTTTTGATTGTACAGAACATCACCCAGCAGTTTGAATTCCAGGTCAGAGCGGAGCTAACGACCCGTCAGAAAGCCATCTTAAAAGCCGGCGGGATGCTTAACTACACGCGGGAGCAGGCTCTCCAGTGACCCTCGAACTATGGAATCATTCGTCCCGAGGAAGAATCTATAGATGAAATACCTGCGATGACTTACCGACGCCTGTAATACGGACTTCGGACTTCTGACCGCGGACTTCGATTTTTAGGTGAGGTATTACAAATGTATGTAACAGTCAAGATGGCCTTAGTACTTATATCAATGGTCTATCTCTTGAAGCGCAAGATCGCGATAGGCTATGTAATGCTTACAGCCTCAGCCATCTTGTTCATCATGTCAACCCGAGATCTGACGATTGGTTATACGGCGATAATGGGCACCTTCCGGAGGCAAGGTACCTGGGAAGTTATTATCGCCATGTACTTTGTGATGTGTTTGGAATACGAATTGCGGACCAGTGGCAGTCTGGACGGGTTTATGACTGCCACCCGCCAACTGTTTGGCAGCGATCGCTTATTACTGGCTTTCATGCCGGCGTTGCTCGGGTTGCTCCCATCTGTGGGTGGGGCTTTGTTTTCCGCTCCTCTAGTGGATAACGCCAGCAGCTCGTATCAACTCAGTGCAGAGAAGAAGACGGCTATCAATTATTGGTTTCGCCACATTTGGGAGTTCTCCAATCCAATCGTGCCGGCCTTATTACTAGCCAGTGAGATTACCGTGATTAGTTTAAATGTGTTAATCGCACATTTGGCTGTCTACACATGTGTTGGCGCTCTCCTGGGCTGGCTGGTTTTGCTGACTGGCCGGAACTACCACCGAGAAAACACGCTGACCAAAGGTCAATCCGATCAAGTGGAAACGACCAAGGATTCTTACCAAGCTGTGAAGGCTATCCTTTATGCGATTGGACCTATTGTGTTAAACATAATCCTAGTAACCGGATTTCATCTCAGCGCAGCGGTATCAATGGCCTTGGTCGTCGGGGTGATGGTGGCTGTTTTTCGCCTACGGGCTGCCCAAATCGGTGAAATGCTTAAGGAGTCCTTTCACGCGAAATTATTATTGGGACTTTTGGCTATCTTCTTTTTTCAGCAGGTGCTGTCTGCGACCTGGAGCGTCGATGAGATTGTTGGTCTCCTTAGGCAGTCCGGGGTTTCGCCTGCGGTGTTAATCACCATCCTTACCCTTACAGTGGGAGTACTCACAGGCCAAATGACGAGTTTTGTAGCAATCACGTTTCCGATAGTTAATGTGATCGCACCAGGAAATATTAATCTAGTGACCATTGGGTATGTGATGGGAGTGGTAGGCACAATGTTGTCGCCTGCCCATCTTTGCCTAGTGGTTTCCTTAGACTACTTTAAAGCCGGTATCATTAACTCACTTAAGCCGGTTGCTTTGATGGCCGGGATTATCACGGTCTTGGTGTTTATTCTAAACTGAATTAAACAGTTAAATTAGGGTACTTACCATTTCTGACTTAACAGGGTAGGGTGACGTTCTCACCTCCGCGTACTCCGTAGAATCCTTGCACGACCAAATACCACTGGTAACAATCTTCAACGTTTTGTGCCTTGAGCGCAGCGAAAGGAATGGTTATAACAATGAAGAAAATCCAAATGAACGTTCCGTTAGTTGAAATGGACGGAGACGAAATGACAAGGATCATTTGGCAGTCGCTTAAAGATATTTTACTCATACCCTATATTGATTTAAAAACCGAATATTATGACCTAGGATTAGCAAAAAGGGATGAGACGGAAGACCAAATTACAGTGGATGCTGCCATGGCCACGAAAAAATATGGTGTCGCTGTAAAATGCGCTACGATTACTCCAAATGCCCAGAGGGTTAAAGAGTATAACTTAAAGCAAATGTGGAAAAGTCCGAATGGAACCATTCGCGCCATTCTCGACGGGACAGTATTCCGTACTCCCATTATTGTGAACGGTATAAAACCTTTAGTCATCCCCTGGCAAAAACCAATTACCATTGCCCGTCATGCATATGGAGATATTTATAAGAATGTTGAGTATCGAGTTCAAGGTGCTGGAACTGCTGAACTGGTCTTTACCAGCCAAAACGGGCATCAATCACGTCAAATCATCCACGATTTTCAAGATAAGGGCGTTATTATGGGGATGCATAATCTCGATGGATCGATTGAAAGCTTTGCCCGCTCTTGCTTCAACTACGCGCTCGATCTGAAACAAGATTTATGGTTTTCCACAAAGGATACCATCTCCAAAATATATGACCATACCTTCAAGGATATTTTCCAAGAAATTTATGAACAGGATTACCGAGGGAAATTTGAAGCGGCTCAGATAGAATACTTTTACACCTTAATCGATGATGCAGTGGCTCGGGTTATGCGTTCTGAAGGTGGAATGATATGGGCTTGTAAAAATTATGACGGTGACGTGATGTCTGACATGGTGGCTACTGCCTTTGGTAGCCTAGCGATGATGACCTCCGTGTTGGTTTCTCCCAATGGTTGCTATGAATTTGAGGCTGCTCACGGCACCGTCACCCGGCATTATTATAAACATCTTCAAGGAGAAGGAACTTCGACAAATTCTATGGCAACCCTCTTTGCTTGGACAGGAGCCTTGAGAAAACGTGGAGAAATAGATGGAATCCAAGAACTCGTGGATTTTGCGGGTAAATTAGAAAAAGCCTCGATTAAAACCATTGAAAATGGAGTCATGCCCAGGGATTTGGCACAGATATCCGACCTCGCCTCTAAGCAAGAGGTCAGTACAGACGGCTTCCTTTTAGAAATTAAGAAAACTTTGGATGAAATGATATAAAGGGAGTTAATCGGAGATTAAAGAATTATAAGTGGACTTTTGAACTATACAAGAAAATTAATGACTTTGGATTTTTAGGGAGATGGGAAAACATTGGTTACTGCAATTCAGGATACAAGAGTAATAGTAACTCAAGATTGGTGTAAGAAGTGTGGAATATGTATAGCTTTTTGTCCTAAAAAAGTGCTGGAAAGTGACGAATTGGGTAGAGTTGTGGTTGCCAAGCCAGACCAGTGCATCGCCTGTAAGATCTGTGAGCGGCTGTGCCCCGACTTTGCTATCAATATCGAGGTGAGCAGCGATGAATAAAGCCAGACTAATGCAAGGCAATGAAGCCGTAGCCGAAGGAGCTCTGGCAGCCGGGGTTCTATTTTACGCAGGTTATCCAATTACTCCCTCGACAGAAATCGCCGAAATCATGGCCGAACGACTGCCCTTAATCGGAGGGACCTTTATCCAAATGGAAGACGAAATAGGCAGCATGGCAGCGATCATCGGAGCCTCCTTGACAGGGGCAAAAACCCTGACAGCGACAAGCGGACCGGGATTTTCCCTGAAACAGGAGAATCTGGGGTATGCCATTAGCACTGAAGTGCCCTGTGTGGTGGTCAATGTTCAACGTGGAGGACCCAGTACCGGATTACCCACGTCCCCCGCTCAAGCAGACGTTATGCAAGCCAGGTGGGGAACCCATGGCGACCATCCGATCATTGCCTTAACCCCCTCCTCCGTGCAAGAATGTTACGAACTGGCAGTTGTCGCCTTTAATTTCGCCGAGGAGTTTCGAATTCCCGTCATTTTGCTGATGGATGAAGTGATCGGGCATTTACGGGAAAAAGTCGTCTTACCTCAAAACCTAACCATCGTCGACCGGAAAAGGCCGGCGGTGCCGCCGGGTGACTACATCCCGTATGAAAACAATCAGAGCATGATTCCCGCCATGGCCAACTTTGGCGACGGTTATCGGTACCATGTCACCGGGTTAACTCATACAGAAAAGGGTTTACCAACCGGGAACCCGGAAATCACTCGAAAATTTATGGAGCGTTTAACCCAGAAGCTCAATCCCTATTTGGAGCGGATCCAATTAATCGAAGAGGTCCAGCTCGAGGATGCAGATTTGATCGTAGTAGCCTACGGTTGTACCGCTCGTTCGGTCTTGGAGGCGGTTCATATTGCTCGAGACGAAGGTCTCAAGGTGGGG